>JAEWEJ010000105.1 GCA_023389455.1 Actinomycetes bacterium
CCGGGGTGGTGTGCGCCCTCCTCGTGACCGGTGCGGCGGCCGTGCCGGCGCTGCGGGCGGGCACCCGGACGTGAGTGCCCCGCCTCGCCGGTGCCGGGGATGTCGGCCACGCGTGGCAGGCTGGGACCGTGGCCGCCCGAACCCCCGCACGTCCCTCCCGCGGCAGCGCCGCGGCCCGAGGCCGGTCCGGTGGCGGGACGGGCGGCATCCCGTGGACGCAGGCCGCCCCGGCCCCCGTCGTCCTGGTCAGCGGCCCGGAGGAGCTGCTCGCCGAGCGCGCGTGCGAGCGGATCGTCGCGCTCGTCCGCGACGGCGACCCGGACGTCGAGGTCACGCGGATCGACGCCGCCACGTACACGACCGGCGAGCTCCAGGTCGTCACCAGCCCCTCGCTGTTCGCGGAGGGCAAGGTGATCCTCGTCGAGGGCGTCGAGCGGGCGGGCGACGCGCTCCTGCTCGACGGGGAGGCGTACCTCGCCTCACCGGTGACGGACGCGGTGGTGGTGCTGCGGCACGGCGGCGGTCAGCGGGGCAAGCGTCTGCTCGACGCGGCGAAGCGCGCGCAGGTACCCGTCGTGGGGTGCGACCCGGTGCGGACCGACGCCGACAAGGCGGCGTTCGTCGCGGAGGAGCTCAAGCGCGGCGGGCGCCGGGCGGACGCGCGTGCCGTGCGGGCGCTCGTCGACGCGGTCGGATCGGACCTGCGCGAGCTCGCGGCGGCGTGCTCCCAGCTCGTCGCGGACACGACCGGGCTGATCGGTGAGGACGTCGTCCAGCGCTACCACGGGGGGCGCGTCGAGGCCACGGGCTTCCAGGTCGCCGACGCGGCGGTGGCCGGGGACGCCGGGCGCGCGGTGGCGCTGCTGCGGCACGCCATGGCGACCGGTCTCGACCCGGTGCCGGTCGTGGCGGCCGTCGCGGCCCGGCTGCGCACGCTCGCGAAGGTCGGTGCCGTGCGCGGCCGTGGTGCGGCGGCGGCACGGGAGCTCGGCATGGCGCCCTGGCAGGTCGACCGGGCGACGCAGGACCTGCGGCGCTGGACCCCCGAGGGGTTGGCCGTCGCGATCTCGGCCGTCGCGCAGGCGGACGCCGAGGTCAAGGGCGAGGGGCGCGACCCGCGCTTCGCCGTCGAGCGCGCGGTGCTCCGCGTGGCGCGCGCCGTCGACCGCTGAGCCCCGCCGCCGGGCGGCGACCGGCGCCGTCCACCGTGCGTGGTCACACCCGGCGTGGGGCGCTGTCGCTCAGGACGTGACGGACGGGCGCGGGGCGTCACCCCGGCGGCTGCGGCCCATCGGGTGACGTCGTGACGCTGTCTCGTACGTCGGTGCGGCGGTGTCAGTT
The DNA here is from genome assembly GCA_023389455.1 of Actinomycetes bacterium. Lineage (GTDB taxonomy): Bacteria > Actinomycetota > Actinomycetes > Actinomycetales > Cellulomonadaceae > Cellulomonas. The sequence continues at coordinate 1,342 of JAEWEJ010000105.1, forward strand.
CCCGACGAGCCGCGCGCCGGCGCGGTCGAGGACCCCGGCACGCTCGATGAGGTTGCCCTGGAAGAGCGTGAAGCCGAGGTCCCGCGCGTGGCGCAGGACCTCCGGTGACTCGACGTACTCGGCCACGAGCATCGCGCCGAAGGAGCGGGCGACGCGCACCACCGGATGGCCCTCGACGTCGAGGTCGCGCACGTCGACCTTGACGAAGTCGGCGTGGGGGAGCAGGCGGCGCTGCTCGGGGCGGTCTGCGAATGCGGGCAGCGCGATGCGGAAGCCCCGCTCGCGCAACCGCCGCAGCCCCGCGAGGGCCGCGGCGTCGACCTCCGTGGTCCCGGTGACCTCGATGACCAGGCGGTCGGGCCGGGCCGGGACGGGGAGCTCGCCGAGGAGGTGTGCGCGGGGGCACCGGACGAACAGGAGCCGGCCGTGGGCGACGTGCTCGAGGTCCGCGCGCCCGAACGTCGCGTGCAGCACGTGGTCGGTCGCGCGCTCGTGGTCGGCGGTGCGCCACGTGCGGGCGACCTCGGGATGGTGGCCGGGGGCCCGGTACGAGAGCTGGTAGGCGAACGGACGTCCGTGCGCGGAGTAGATGCCCTGACGCGCGACGAGGACGGGCTCACGTGCGATGTGCTGCTCCCACGCGCGCCGCAGGGAGCCGGGGATCGCAGCCTCGACCGCGGCGCCGAGCCGCGCGAGCGCCGAGTCCGGGACGTCCGATGTCATGGGCTCTATGACACCACATGTCCGGTCTCGTGATGATGCGGACCGGGGGTGGAATCCGGATCGACACGAACGGGTGCACGGGTATTCGCACCGGTCCGGGTGATGTGTCACCCTGTCCGCGACGTGTCCCGACCTGGCGGGTCGTCGAGGTCCGGTCCCCCAGGGAGCAGGCAGTCCTCTGACAGGAGAACGACATGAAGCCCCTCACCAGCGCAATCGCCGCTCTCGCCATCGTCGGCTCGCTCGTCGTCGGCGCGCCCGCAGTGACCGCGTCCGTCTCGCTCAACGGCGGGGCGAGCGGCTGCTGCAAGGACTTCGTCTGACGAGATCCGGGGCGGGTGCGACGCGGTGACCTCCGGGTCGCGTCGGTCCCGACCGGATGTCGGCACGCCGGGTGCACGACGAGGTGCGTCGCCCGGCGTGCCGCGCACGAGGACGTCCGGCGTGCCGCGCGGCACGCTCCGGCACGCCGGACGGCACAGGGGGATGGTGCTCCGGGACGTCATACGTACAATGACTTCTCATGACGACAATCGGTGACCGTGTGCGTGAGGCGCGGTTGGGCGCCGGGCTCTCCCAGACCGCCCTGGCGGGCAGCGCCTTCTCGCCCAGCTACATCTCCCTCATCGAGGCGGGGCACCGTGAGCCCACGGACGCCGCGCTCGGTGTGCTGGCCGACCGGCTGGGTACGACCCTGGAGTTCCTCAAGCACGGCGACGACGGCCCCAACGAGGCCCGCACCCGGCTGGAGCTCGACTACGCACGTCTCGACCTCGCCAGCGGAGACGCCGCCGGCGCGGTCCAGCGCATCGGCGCCCTGGACCTGACCGTCGTCACCCCGGTGCTGCGCACCGAGGCGCTGACGACGCTCGCTCGCGCGCACGAGGTGCTCGGCGAGCTGGAGACGGCCATCACCCTGCTCGAGCCCCTGCTGGCCGAGACGCAGCAGCGTCCCGACCACCTGCGCGCGGCCGTGCTCACCACGGCGCTCGTCGGGTGCTACCTCGAGGCGGGCGACCTGCACCGGGCCGTCGAGGTGGGGGAGCGCACGCTGGCGGACCTCGACGTCGCGGACCTGGCGGGGACGGACGAGCACCTGCGTCTCGCGTCGACCGTGCTGTGGGCCTACGTCGAGCGTGGTGACCTGCTCTACGCGACGCACCGGGCGGCCGAGCTCGTCCGGCTCGCGGAGTCCCTGGGAACGCCTCGCGGCCGGGGGAGCGTGTACTGGAACGCCGCGCTCGTCGCCGAGCAGCGCCGGGACTACGAGCTGGCGCAGCGGTACACGGAGCGCGCGCTGGCTCTGCTCTCCGAGGGCGAGCCCGACCGCGACCTGCCGCGCCTGCGGGTGAACTACGCCTGGCTCCTGCTGCGCAGCGACCCGGCCCAGCCGCGCGAGGCGCTGGAGCAGATCGACAAGGCCGAGCCGGGCCTGACCGCCGTGGGCTCGGCGCTGGACGTCGCGCGCCTCCAGGTGGAACGCTCGCGCGCCCACCTCATGCTGGGCGACGAGGAGGCGGCGGAGCTCGACGCGCGCGCCGCGCTGGAAGGGCTCGGGGACGCGCCCCGGCTCGAGGCGGCCACCGCGCAGATCGCCCTCGGCGACGTGCTGGACGCCCGGGGTGACCACGAGGGTGCCACCGCGGCGTTCCAGTGGGGCGCGGACATGCTCGGCATGATGGCGGCCACCCGGCACTCCGCGGGCGTGTGGCGCGACCTGGGGGACCGCTACCTGCGCCGGGGTGACGTCGAGGCGGCCGCGCGTGCCTTCGACCGGGCGCTGCGCGAGGCGGGCTTCCAGCCGTCCGTGCCGACGGGGGCCCCGCGCGAGACCTGGTCGCTCGGCGGCTGAGGTCCGGCCGGGTCCCGTGGCGCGGCGCCGTGC
>JAEWEJ010000385.1 GCA_023389455.1 Actinomycetes bacterium
GTGCGGGGTCGTGGGTGCCGGGACGCGCGCGGGCTCGTCGAGCCGTGCGGCCTCGCGGTCCGCCTGCACGGCCGGTCCGAGCAGCGCCGTCGCGACGAAGCCCGCCGCGGCGGTGAGCAGCACGGCCGTCGCGAAGACGGGGGAGGTCGTCGCGAAGCCCGAGGGGTCGGCGGCGTACGGGGACTCGTAGGAGCCCGCCATGGCGGCCGCGCCGAGCAGCGCGGCCCACAGCGGCAGCCGTCCGCGGGTGCCGGTGCTCACGGCCAGGCAGACGAGGAGCACCACGAGCACCGCGACGGCACGGCCGCTGGGGGCGTCGGGCAGCGCGGCGGCGCGCAGGAGGTAGCCGATCCAGGCGGCGGCGAAGCCGACGGCGAACGCGCCGGCGCGCTGCGCGGCGGACCGGTCGGGCACCAGCCCGAGCGCACCGCCGAGGGCCGCGCCCAGCAGGGCGACCCCCTGGACCTCGGGCCCGAGGACCCCGGACAGCAGGACGACGAGGGCGGCGAGGACGGCGAGGAGCGCGCCCGCGAGTACGTGTCTGATCATGACCACTCCGTTGTGGTGCGAGACGTGACGCCAGGCCGGGGGCAAGGGGCATCCGACGGTCCGGGACGGGACCTTGGTCCCTCGCCGACCGGGCAGCGACTGTCTAGCAGCGGCCGACCTGCGTGGAACAGTGAGTACTAGGTACTTCGCACCGTTCGGGCGCACATCGTTACCGGGGCGTTACCGACCGGTACGCGGCGTTCGTCGCCCACCGACGGGGCTGCAGCCGGTCACCCCGTCGTCCCGCACGCGCACGCGTCGTCGTGGTCCTCTCACGCCGCCAGGTGGAAGGTGGTCGCGAAGCGGTCCAGGAGCGACCCGGGGCCGTGCAGCACCTCGACCGCGCCGGTGGCCACGGCGCGGTGCGGGCTGAGCGCGCCGGAGATGACCCGGTGGAGGCCGGGGCCTGCGGTGAACGCGAGGTCGACCGGCCCGTCGCCGGGCGCGACGTCGAGCGTGCGGCCGTCGACCCGGACGACCAGGTCGTCGGCACCCACCCGCGCCGCGTACGAAGTCGGCGGCAGGTCGACCGCCACCGCGGGGCGGAAGGCGGTGCGCAGCGTCATCGTGAGCGCGGCCGGGGTGAGGACCTGCTCGTCGCGCGGCTCGCCCAGGGCCTTGAAGCCCCAGGTGCCGAGCGCGAGGATCACCGGCTCGAGCTCGCGCCCGAACGGCGTGAGCTCGTACACCACGACGCGTGAGCGCGGCGCGCGCCGCAGGATGCCCGCCCCCTGCAGCTCCTTGAGGCGCGCCGCCAGGATGTTGGTGGGGATGCGCGGCAGCCCGGCGGCGAGCTCGCCGTAGCGGCGGGGGCCGACGAGCAGGTCGCGCACGATGAGCAGCGCCCAGCGCTCGCCCACGAGCTCGAGGGCGCGCGTGATCCCGCAGTACTGCCCGTAGTCGCGTGCTGCCACAGGCTCAGGCCTGCTGGCTCATGGAGGCCTCGGGGCCCTGCTCGGCGGCGACGGGGTCCATCCAGCCGAACTCGAGCACGTTGCCGTCGGGGTCCGCGAGCTGGCGCTGGTACATGAAGCCGTAGTCGGCCGCCGGGCGCTCCTCCTGCCCGCCTGCGGCGATGCCCCGGGCCATCGTCGCGTCGACGTCCTCGCGGCTGTCGAGGAAGACCCCGGTGGACACCGAGACCGTGTCGGCGGGGTTGCCGACCGGCCGGTCGGAGAAGGTCTGGAAGAACTCCCGCGTGAGGATCATGAACGCGCTGTGGTCCTCCTCGACCATGACGCACGCGGCGTTGTGGTCGGTGAACATCGGGTTGATGGTGAAGCCGAGGGCCGTGTAGAAGGCCTTCGCGCGGTCCAGGTCGGTCACCGGCAGGTTGACGAAGATCATGGTCATGGCGGCACTCCCTCGTGGGCGGTTCGTCCGGTACGTCCTTTCACACTTGCAAAAGACAAGTGGGAAATCAAGAGGTCGTGCGGACCGGTCTCTGCTTGGGTGGTGCGATGTCGACCCTCGTCACGCCGCCCAAGCTCGTCCCCGGTGACCGCGTCGCGGTGGTGTCGCCGTCGTTCGCCGCGCCCGGGTTCGCGCCGGCCGTGCACGAGCAGGCGATGCGCCGGCTGGTCGAGGCCACCGGCCTGGTGCCGGTCGAGTACCCCACGACCCGGCAGCTCGGGGCGTCCCCGCAGGACCGGGCGCGGGACCTGAACGCGGCGTTCGCGGACCCGACGATCCGGGCGGTGCTGGCGACGATCGGCGGCGACGACCAGGTCCTCGTCGTGCCCCACCTCGACCCCGACGTCGTGCGGGCGGACCCCAAGCCCTTCCTCGGCTACAGCGACAACACCAACCTGCTGAGCTGGCTGTGGCAGCAGGGCGTCGCCGGCTTCTACGGCGGCTCCACGCAGGTGCACCTGGGCCCCGGCCCCGCGGTCGACGCCGTGCACCTCGCCTCGCTGCGCGCGGCGCTGCTGACGGGGGAGGCGCTCACGCTGACCGAGCCCGGCGAGTCCGAGGACCTGGGTCACGACTGGCTCGACCCCCGCGCCCTGACCGAGCACGGCGAGCGGGAGCCCACCGGGCCGTGGGCGTGGGCGGGGCCGGCGCGCTCGGTCACCGGCCGCACGTGGGGCGGGTGCCTCGAGGTCCTCGACTGGCTCGCGATGGCGGACCGGTTCCCGCCCACCGCGGACCTGGAGGGTGCGATCCTGCTGCTGGAGACCAGCGAGGAGCTGCCGTCGGCGCCGACCGTGCAGCGCTGGGTGCGCTCGCTCGGCGAGCGCGGGCTGCTCGCAGCCGTCGCCGGTGTGTGCGTCGCCCGCCCGCCCGTGACGGGCTTCGAGGTGCGGCTCGACGCGGACGAGCGTGCGCGGCGCCGGGCCGAGCAGCGCGACGCCGTCGTCGGGGAGGTCGCGCGCTACAACCCCGACGCCGTCGTGTGCGTGGGTGTGCCGTTCGGCCACACGCGGCCCCAGTGGATCGTCCCGTACGGCGGGCTGCTGACCCTCGACGGGGTGACGCGGACGGTGACGGCGTCGTACGCCTGACGCCGGGGCGTCTGAGGCCGGGGTCTGCCTTGCCCGGCGCGAGCCTCAGGCGTTCGCCGTCGGCGGGGTGCCCGTGCCGCTCGACGCGGCCTGCTGCCTGGACGCGGCCTGCTGCCCGGACGCGGCCTGCTGCCCGGACGCTGCGTGCTGCCCGGACGTGGCCTGCTCGTCCGAGGCGTCCGAGGCGTCCGAGGCGTCCGAGGCGTCCTGGACGTCGGCCTGCTCCGCGGTCGCCTGCCCGTCCGGCGTCACGGGCTCGTGCCCGGGCAGCAGCACCGACGTCTCCGGCTCGGGGTGCCGGCGCCGCTGGACCGCGATCAGGGTCGCCCCGGTGACCACCGCGGCCAGCGCGCCCCACACGTTGGCGGGCAGCCCCAGCGGCGTGACGCTCGTCGGGTCGATCCGCAGCAGCTCGAGCCACACGCGGCCCGCGCCGTACCAGACCAGGTACGTGCCGAACGCGGTGCCCCACCGCAGCCGCAGGCGCCGCTCCAGGAGCAGGATCACGGCGATCCCGAGCAGGTTCCACAACATCTCGTAGAGGAAGAGCGGGTGGAACAGGGTCCCGTTCGGCAGCCCGGCGGGGAACGCGCCGTTGCTCGACGGGATCTCCAGGCCCCACGGCAGCGTGGTGGGGCTGCCGTACAGCTCGTGGTTGAACCAGTTGCCCAGGCGTCCGATCGCCTGCGCCAGCAGCATCGCGGGGGCGAGCGCGTCGGCGAACGACAGCAGCCGCACCCCTGCCCGGCGGCAGCCGATGGCGGCGCCGATGGTCCCGCCGATCAGCGACCCGAGGATCGCGATGCCGCCCTCCCAGATGTACAGCACGCTCAGCGGGTCGTCCGCGTAGTTCCCCAGGTGCGTGAGCACGTGGTAGATCCGCGCCCCGACGATGCCGAACGGCACGGCCCACATCGCGATGTCGAGCACCGCCTCGGGTGGGCCGCCGCGCGCGGTGAGCCGCCGCGACGTCAGCCAGACCGCCGCCGCGATGCCCGCCATCAGGCACAGCGCGTAGGTGTGGATCGTCAGCGGACCGATCGAGAACCCGGACCACGCCAGGTCCGGGCTCGGGATCGACAGGTGCACCCCTGCGGCGGCTGCTCGGTTCACGGGCACGAGCATCCATCGTCCGTGGCGTCGGGGGAAAGTCCGGCCGTCGTCCGCGCGCCGGATCCGGGCAGGGCGTGACGCACGACGCGGTCAGACCCGCGGGTCACCGGGGAAGCCGGTCCACCGCAGCCCGGGCGGCAGGTGGGTCTGGTCGTTGAACGTCACGAGGGTCGGCGGCAGGTCGGGCCGGTACTCCAGGACGGTCAGGGCGGCGTTCGCGCTCTCGAGCCCGATCCAGCGGGCGTCGGGGGCGCCCAGTGCGTGCCGGACCAGCCATGCGACCTGGTAGGCGTGGGTCACCAGGACCTCGTGGGCGTCGTCCGCGCCGGCCGGGGCGGCGGCGAACCGTCGGACGAGGGCGTCGGCCGTGCGTCGCCCCGCAGCGGCCTCGGCGGCGTCGAACCCGTCGAAGAACCCGATCAGCGGGCGCGGCACCTCGGCCGGCGCCGGGACGTGCGGCACGTGGTCGACCAGCTCGTCGGCCGGCGCGACGGCCACACCGGGCAGGTGCCGGGCGACCTCGTGGGCGCTCACGACCGCGCGCGGCAGCGGTGAGTGCCACACGGCCGTGACCGGGACGCGTGCGAGGCGCTCGCCCAGCAGGGCGGCCTGCCGACGGCCCGTGGCGGTGAGGGTGCCGAGCGCGTCCGCCTCGCCGTGGCGGGCGACGTACAGGTGGCGGGTCGCCATGCGATCACGTCCTCGGGGTGCCGGGTGCGCCGGGTGCACCGACCGTGCCGGTGGTGCCGTCGACCCGTAGGGTCGAGCCGTCCGCCAGCGCGGTCGTCGCGTGCGCGACGCCGAGGACGGCGGGGATCCCGCGCTCGCGGGCGACGATCGCGGCGTGCGACAGCACCCCGCCCGTCTCGGTGACGACGCCGGCGGCGAGGTGCAGCAGGGCCGTCCACGACGGGTCGGTCCACCGGCAGACCAGCACGTCGCCGCGGCGGACGCGCGCGAAGTCGGCGGGCCCGCGCACCACGCGCGC
>JAEWEJ010000183.1 GCA_023389455.1 Actinomycetes bacterium
TGCCGCCCACGGGGGCGCCGCCGACGCGACCGCCGCCGACGTCACCGCGGAGGGGGTCGCTCCCGACGCCGCGGCGGTCGAGCAGACCGACGCGACCGTCGCGACGGAGGCGGCTGCCGATCCCGCCGTCGCCGATCCTGCCGCCGCCGACCCCGCGGCATCCGACCCCGCCGCCGACCCGGCCGCGGCCGAGGACCCCGCCGACCGGCTGGCCGAGGCCGAGCTGCCCATCACCACGGACCCCGCGACCACGCCCCTGCGCACCGCGCTGGACCGCGTGAAGGCGGCGGCGGACACCGTGGTCGCCACCACCGAGCAGATGAGGGCCGAGGCGGCGGCTGCCGAGGCGGCCCGTGTCGCGGCCGAGCAGGCGGCCGCGCAGGAGGCCGCGCGCATCGCGGCCGAGCAGGAGGCGCAGCGCGCCGCCTGGAAGGCGTCCCTGCAGGGCTACGCCAACGGCAAGATCCCCGCCGAGGCGCTGTGCGGCCTGTCCTTCGACGCCCGGGCGCAGCTGCGCTGCGACGCCGCCGAGGCGTTGGAGGCCCTCAACGCGGCGTACACCGCGCAGTTCGGCACCCCGATCTCCATGACGGACTCCTACCGCTCCTACGGCGCGCAGGTCGCCTGCCGCGCGAACAAGGGCAGCCTGTGCGCCGCCCCCGGCACGTCCAACCACGGGTGGGGCCTCGCGGTCGACCTGTCCGGCGGCATCCAGGGCTTCGGGACCGCGGAGCACCAGTGGATGCGCGCGAACGCGCCGGCGTACCAGTGGGTCCTGCCCGACTGGGCGCAGGCCGGCGGCAGCAAGCCCGAGCCGTGGCACTGGGAGTACGTGGGCTGAGCCATACGATCGGGGGATGACCGAGCCGACGTCCCGCGCACGCCCGCTCGTCGGGCGCGGGGCGGAGCTCGACGACCTCGACGAGCTGCTGTCCTTCGTCGCGACGGGCGGCGGTGCGACGGTGCTGCTCGAGGGCGAGGCCGGGGTGGGCCGGACCCGTCTGGTCGAGGCGCTGCAGGGCGCTGCGGGGCTGCTCGGGGTCGAGGTCTGCCTCGGGCGCGCGGTCGGGCCGGCGGCGTCGCCGTACGCGCTGCTGACCGACGCGCTGCTGGGGCCCGCACGGGGGCGCGACGGTCGCGGGCCGGTCGTCGCGGAGCTGGCGGCGCTGCTGGAGGTCCTGCCGCCCGAGCGGTCCCAGGCCCCCGCGCGGTTCGCCCGTGCCGACGAGCTGTTCGCCGCGCTCGTGCGGCGGCGGGGCGAGGAGGGGCCCTGGGTCCTGGTGCTGGAGGACGTGCACCTCGCGGACCCGTGCACCCTGCACCTGCTCGCCGCGCTGGCCGGCGAGGGCGCCCTGCCGCACGCGCTGACCGTGATGACGATGCGGGGCGTGCCGCACCGCGACGAGCTCGACGTGGTCGTCGCGGGCTGGACCCGCGCCGGCGCGCGCTACCTCGAGCTGCGGCCGCTGAGCCCGGCGGCCACCGTGGAGCTCGCGCAGCACCTGCTGCGCGCGAGCGTCGGCCCCGCGCTGCGCGGGGTGCTCGCGACCACGGGCGGCAACCCGCGCCTCGTGGTCGACGTGCTGCGCACGGCCGAGGCCTGCGGGGTCCTCGAGCGCAGCGGCGGCGTGGTCGAGGCGGTGGGCACGGGGTGGCTCGACGAGCTCGACGAGGTCGGGCGGGCGTACGTGCAGCACCTCGGCCCGCAGGTACTGCGCATGCTGGGCCAGGCGTCGGTGCTGGGCGGGTCGTTCGTCGTCGGTGACCTCGCGGCGCTCGCGGGCGAGCCGGTGACCGAGTGCTGGCGCACGCTGCGCCACGGCCTGGCCGCCGGGGTGGTGCACGCGCGCGGCGACCGGCTGGTGTTCCGCCACGACCTGGTCCGCACGTCCCTGTACAGCGCGCTCGACGAAGGGCAGCGTCGCTCGCTGCACGCGCGGGCGGCGTGGGCGCTGCGCGCCGCGGGCGCACCCCCGCACGTGGTGGCCGCCCACCTGGAACGCGCGCGCTGAGCCCGGGGCCCGCCTAGGGTCGCTGTGGGCGCGTCCCGCGCCCGTCCCACCGACGCACGAGGAGTGGTCATGCCCACGCGCACCGCACGCACCGCCTGGAACGGCACGCTGCAGGACGGCGGCGGCCAGGTCGAGCTGAGCAGCTCGAAGGTCGGCACGTACGACGTCTCGTTCCCGAAGCGGGCGGCCGAGGACGCCGGCGGCACGACGAGCCCCGAGGAGCTCATCGCCGCGGCGCACTCGTCCTGCTACGCCATGCAGCTGTCCGCCGACATCGCCGAGGCCGGCGGGACGCCCGTCGCGCTCGAGGTGACGGCCGACGTCAGCCTGGGCCCGGACCCGGCGGGTGGCTTCCGCATCACGGGCATCGCGCTGACGGTGCGTGGCGAGGTCGAGGGCCTCGACGCGGCCGGCTTCCAGCAGGCGGCGGAGAAGGCCAAGGCGGGCTGCCCGGTCAGCAAGGCGCTGACCGGCACGGACATCACGCTCGACGCGGCCCTGGAGTCCTGACAGCGGGGCGGCCGGCGGTGCGGCGGGTCGGCGCCGCCGGGCGCCTCAGCCGCCGGCCGTCGCCGTGC
>JAEWEJ010000261.1 GCA_023389455.1 Actinomycetes bacterium
GGCCGCGGGCGACGCCGCGGACCGGGTGCGCCGCGCGGCGGAGTCGCTCGACTCGGCCGTCGCCGACGCGGCGCCCGTGACCCGGATGGCGAACCTCGCCTCGGGCAACGGCTCGGACAACGCGCAGGCCCTCTCGCTCGCGACGTACGTGCTCGGGCGCCGGTTCGAGGACGTCGTCGCCGCCGCCAACGAGCGGCTCGCCGTGATGTCCGACGGGCGCTACGAGCTCGTGCGCTCCGACGAGAAGGAGGACGTGCGCTCGCGCGCCGTGGGCCTGGCCATGCGGGTCGTCGACCACCGCACCGAGCGCGCCCGCGACCCGCGCACCCTGTCCGGCGGGGAGACGTTCTACGTCTCGCTGTGCCTCGCGCTCGGGATGGCGGACGTGGTCACGGCCGAGGCCGGCGGGGTCGAGCTGGGAACCCTCTTCGTCGACGAGGGCTTCGGGGCGCTCGACCCGCACGTGCTCGACCAGGTCCTGGCCGAGCTGGGGCGGCTGCGCCACGGCGGCCGCGTGGTCGGGATCGTGTCGCACGTGGAGACGCTCAAGCAGGCGGTCCCCGACCGCATCGAGGTGCGCCCCACCCCCGGCGGGCCCAGCACGCTGACGGTCCTGGCCGGCTGACGGCCGGTCGGGCAGGACCGCGGGTCACCGGGTCCAGGTCGCCAGGTCCGGGTCACGTGCTCCAGGTCGCCAGGTCCAGGTCGCCGGGTCCAGGTCACCGGGTCCAGGTCACCAGGTCCAGCCGCGCGAGCTGAGCTCGACCTCCTCGCGGAAGCGTTCCTTCGGGTCCCCCTTGGCGGCGGGACGGACCTCCACGCCGGCCAGCGCGCACGCCTCCGCCAGCAGCTGGTCGTACGCGAGCTGCGAGGCGATGATGCGCTCCGCCCGCGCGAACGCGCGCTCGTCCTCCTCGAGCCGCCGCACGTGGTCCGCGACGGCGCCCAGCCGCTCCTGCACCCGCAGCGTGAGGAACGGGTCGTACGGCTCCGGGGGACGCGGCCGCACCCGCTCCGCGAGGGCCTCCAGGCGCTCGGCGAGAGCGACCCGCCAGCGCGGCGGCTCGTCGGGCGACGGGATGAGCGCCCAGACGGCGCACAGCACCACGGTGGGAGCCACCGAGATCAGCAGGAGGAGTACCCAGGTCATCACGCACCTCCGTCGTGCGGTCCGGCCAGCGTAGGCGCGAGTGTGTGACGTCCGCCACACGATTGGCGGCGCGCGGCGCCGACCCGCCGGGAGCAGGCGCATCGAGGGCGCGCTCCGCCTACGGTGTGCGCGGGGTCGGGTCACGAACGGGGTGCGCATGGGAGCCAGGTCGGTGGTCGCGGGTGTCGTCGCGCTGGGGCTGGTCGCGGCGGGTGCGCTCGTCGTCGACACCGTCGCGCGCGGGGAGGCCGAGGACCGGGTGGCCGCGGCCGTCACCCAGCGGCTCGACGTCGACGGGACGCCCGACGTGCGCATCGAGGGCTTCCCCTTCCTCACCCAGCTGCTCGGCCGGTCGCTGCGGGACGTGGACGCCACCGCGTCCGGCGTGACCCTCGACGGCATCGACCTCACGGACGTCGACGTCCGGGCGGCCGACGTCTCGCTCGAGCAGCCGTACCGCGTCGGCGACGTGCGCGTCGAGGCGACGGTGCCGACCGCGTCCGTCCAGCGCCTGGTGCAGGAGCGCGTCGCGCTGGACGTCACCGTGGACGGCGACGTCCTGCGGGCCACGGGTGAGCTGCTCGGCGTCCCGCTGGCGGTCGGGCTGGTGCCACGCGTCGCGGCCGGCCGGCTGCTGGTCGACGTCCAGGACGTCGAGCTGGGTGCCGCGACGCTGCGGCTCGACGAGCTGCCCGGCGGGATCGCCGACGAGCTCACGGGGCTCGAGGTGCCGCTGGGCGGCCTGCCCGCGGGCGTCGTCCTCACCGACGCCCGCGTCGTGCCGGACGGCGTGCGGGTCGTCGCGGTCGGCACCGACGTGGTGCTGGAGGCGACGCGGTGAACGGCCTCGCGGAGCTCTGGGCGGACATCACGACCCCGCAGCCGGCACCGGACCGCGTGTCCGTGCTGGTCGTCGCCGCTGTCGTCCTCGTCGCGCTGACCGTGCCCGGGGTGTGGCACCTGCTGCGCCACGGCCTGACGATCGTGCACGAGGCGGCGCACGCCGGTGTGGCGCTGCTCGTGGGGCGGCGGCTCTCCGGCATCCGTGTGCACTCGGACACGTCCGGCCTGACCGTCTCGCGCGGGCGGCCCCGGGGGCCGGGCATGGTCGCCACGGTCGCGGCCGGCTACCCCGGGCCGGCGGTGCTCGGCCTGGCCGCCGCGTGGCTGCTGTCCCGCGGGTACGCGCTGGGGGTGCTGTGGCTGCTGCTCGTGGTCGTCTTCCTCGTGCTGCTGCAGATCCGCAACTGGTACGGCCTGTGGGCCGTGCTCGTGTCCGGCGGCGCCCTGGTCGCGGTGACCGTGTGGGCGCCCGAGCAGCTCCAGACGCTGGTGGCGGCCGGGCTGACGTGGTTCCTCCTGCTGGGCGCGCCCCGCGCGGTGCTCGAGATGCAGACGCAGCGACGCCGGGTGCGACGCCGCGGCGGACGTGACGAGTCCGACGCCGGCCTGCTCGCGGGGCTGACCCACCTGCCCGCCGCGGTGTGGGTCGCCGTGCTCCTGCTGGTCTGCCTCGCGCTGCTCGCGATCGGCGGAGCGTGGCTCCTGGCGGTGTGGCCCTCGTCCTGAAAGCCGCCAGGATTGCGCCGGTCTGCCCACGAGTGGCCGCATCTGTGCAGGTCACAGCATGGACCAGAGGACAGGACGGCCGTCCAGCATCTGCGATAGTGAAGCGGTGAGCACAACAGCAGACGCCGAGCCCCGGGCGGGCCGTAACGAGTCGTTGTCGCTTCGACGGGCGCTCGCCCTCCTCGAGGTCTGCGCCAAGGAGACCGATCCCGCGGGTCTCACCGCGGCGGAGATCGGCCGCCGGCTCGGCGTTCACAAGTCCACCGTCCTGCGTCTCGCGGCGCCTCTCCTGGAGTCCGAGCTGCTGCGCCGCGACACCACCAGCGGCCGCTTCCGCATCGGCCCCGGTGCGCTGCGCCTCGGGCACGCCTACCTGGCCAGCCTCGACGTCGAGTCGGTGGCCGCGGGCGTTCTCGACGAGCTGGCCCGCACCAGCGGGTGCCTGTCGGTCCTCGCCGTGCCCGACGGCGTGCAGGTGCGCCTGGCCGGGCACCGCTCCGTCCCGGGCAGCGCCGGTCGGGTCCCCGGGCGCCTGCCCTCGCTGGTGCCGATGCACTGCTCCGCGACCGGCAAGGCGATCCTCTCCGTCGCGGGAGGTGCGCTCGTCGACCGGGTCGCGGCCGGCGGGTTGCAGCCCGCGACGTCCCGCACCATCACCGACGCGGCCGAGCTGCGGGCCGAGCTGGTGCGGACGCGCCGCCGCGGCTTCGCGGTCGACGACCGCGAGCTCGACCCCGACGTGCGCGCGGTCGCCGCGCCGGTGCTCGACCACACCGGCGGCGTGGTGGGGGCG
>JAEWEJ010000265.1 GCA_023389455.1 Actinomycetes bacterium
GCACCGGGCCGAGGCGCGCCTGGCCGACGCCGGCGACGTGCCGGGCGCCCGGGAGACCCGCGCGCTGCTGCGCAGCATCGACGAGGACCACGCCGAGCTGCCCGACCCGGTCGACGCGGTCGCCTCGGGCGTGGTGCGCGTGCTGCACACCCTGGTGCGGGCGCGGTTCGTGCCGTGGCTCGCCGTCCTGGCGCTGGTCGGCACGTCCGGCGTCACGGTGGCCGGTGCGGTCGCCCGCTGGTGGGGCGGGGACGACTCCCCGGGCTGGGTGGTGGCCGGTGCACTGGTGGCCGGCGCCGTGAGCGTCGCGCTGTGCGTCGTCGGGCTGGCGCGCGTCGGACGGGACGCCGTCGACGGCTACCAGTGGTTCCGGCGGGCCGTGCTCGTCAGCCTGCTCGTCACGCAGTTCTTCCTGTTCCGGCTGTCCCAGTGGGACGCGTCGTGGGGCCTGCTGGTCGACCTGCTGGTGCTCGGCGTCGTGGCCGCCGAGCTGGAGGTCCTGCGTCGGCGGCGTGAGGAGCGGGACACGACGGCGTGAGGTGGGTCGCACCCGCGCCACGACGTGCCGGATGGTCCAGGGAGCGGCGCGCGGTGCGGTAGGCTCTTCGAGGCTTCTGCGGGAGCCGACGGGCTGTGGCGCAGCTTGGTAGCGCACTTGACTGGGGGTCAAGGGGTCGCAGGTTCAAATCCTGTCAGCCCGACGGGTAAGAGAACAGATCAGGGGCCGTCTCCGATGTTCGGAGACGGCCCCTGACTGCACTTCGGTGAGTCATCTCGTGAGTCGCCCGGCTCGACTACGAGCCGCCCGAGCCCGAGTGCGTCCGCTGCGGCCTCCGTCGACGCTGACTGTCGAGTGCTGTTCTGCTCGGTCAGCCGTCGGACGTCGGCCAAGCCGGCTGGTGCGCGTATCCGTGACGCGATGCGCCCTGCCGGCCGCTGCAGTGTCTGTGCGGGTCCCGGTCGAGCCGTTCCGACTGTTGGCCGTGCGCTCGATGCTCGCGGACGGTCGCACGGTCGAGGCTGCGCGGATCTGGCGGCTATCGGGGAGGTCGTGGGGTGTCTCGTCGGTCCCGGTCGAGCTCGGCCGCGCGGCCGACGAAGGCGGCTGGAGGATGCCGAGTCGATGGACGTAGCGAGGAGGTCGGCCCGTGGCGCTGATGCGTCGGCGTCCCCGCGTTCGCGCCCTGGCCGCCGCCATCTGCGCCTTGCGCAACTGGTGACCCTGCCGCCTGGCCGACTGCGCGGAGCACGGCGGCCTAGGTTGCAGGTCGCACCGCCGCCACCGCGCGTGTCCGGTCGTCGAGCTATGCCGTGATGTCGCCGCGACGAGCTCGCTAGCCGACGAGCTTGCGACGAAAGCCATGCTCGGCCAGGGCGAAGTCATTCGCGAGGTAGAACCTTGCCAGTGTGGCAGCATGCTCGGCCGTTGGGTTGCCGATCTGCAGCACGACGTAGTCGGCACCGCGCTCGCGCGATCGATCGCAGAACGCCGAGACGAGCGCGGAGCCGATCCGCCGTCGACGTTGTGCCGGGTCGACGGCGACGTACGTCAGGAGTGCGTTTGATCTCTCGACCTCGTCGTCATCGATGACACGGAACGGTTGTCTGCCCGCGACCACGCCGAGGGGTCTGCGGTCGTCGCCGAGGGCGATCAGGACGACCTCGTGTTCGGGGTTGATCCCGTCTGCCTCGAGATCGTCTGCTGCTCGTTCGAATCCGGCCAGCCGCAAGAGTGCGCTCGCGTGGGCGATTGTCGCGTTGTCGTCGGCCTCGACTATCTGCACAACGCACATGCTGGCATCCCGGGGTCGCGATCGCCGTTGCGAGGTTAGGTGCGGTCGGCGGCCGCCGCGGCAGCGTGTTCTGGCCTGACCGGCGCAGTCTCCTGTTGGCGGCGCGTAGTGGCGGCCGTAGGTTTCGTCGCTCGCGCTGGCGCGAGTCGCGCTGAGAGGATTGACGTCGCCAGCATCCGAGTCGCCTGCTACGACAAGCTGGCCGCGATTTACCGCGGCGGAGGCGTCCTGGCCGCCCTCGTCACTCGGCTCCGCACGTGATCACGAGGGAGTGCTAGGGGGGCGTGCCGTCGCCCGACCGGCGCGAGCAAACGCGAGGCGCTCCTCGATGATCGAGACGATGCCCGTGAGTTCATGGTCGTCCCGAGGGCCGTTGATCATGAACTCGGTGTCGAAGTCGGCGTACTGATGCGGTTCCGCCCAACCCCACCGGACAAACTCCGCGCCGCAGTCGGGCGGCAGGACCAGGTGGACGCTGGTGTCCTGCACCCCGTGGAGGTGGACCGGTTCGAGTCGGTCACCCGGAGCCAGTGACGTCGCGGGGGTGAGCTCTTCGCGCATGTCTACGAGGAAGGCAGCCCGCGATGATGGCGGCGAGACCTGGCTGATGCCCTCCACCACGCCCTCGAGCCCGAACATTCGTCCGACCAGCTCGCTCCATAGGGCTGGCGAGGCGTGCTGGTTCAGCTGACGGTGCGGACCCTAGTTCGACGTCCGCGGGCGCTCTCCCCGCCTCGGTTAGCTCATCACGCGTGGACCATAGCGCAACGCCCGGACGATCCGGGTGCATCCGCACGCGCCCCTCGAAGGGAAGAAGAGGCAGGGCGTCGACGACGACGCCTGCGGCGCCCCGTGCGCCGCTCGCCCGTCCGCAAGGAGTCCTTCCATGCAGATCCGTCGTCTCGCAGCGTCCCTGGCCGCCACCGCCCTCGCCGGTGGGGCCGTCGTCGGTCTGGCCCCCGCGGCCTCCGCCGCCGCCGGCACCGGCACCACCAGCCTCGCCTCGGTGCTCGCCGCCGACGGCGCCGGTTTCGACCGCAGCTGGTACGACTACGACATCGTCGACAACGCGGTGGCCGCCGTGCTCGCCGCCAAGCCCGACAGCCCGGTCGCTGTGCTCGCGGACGGCACGGTCCCGCTCACGGCGTTCCTGCCGAACGACCGCGCGTTCCAGGTGCTCGCGCACGACCTCACGCACCGCTGGTACGGGTCGGAGGAGAAGGTGTTCGGTGCCCTCGCGCAGGCGGTCGGGATCGACGCGATCGAGCAGGTGCTGCTCTACCACGTGGTGCCCGGAGCCACGATCGACTCCGCCACCGCGCTCGCGTCCGACGGCGCCGCGCTCACCACCGCACAGGGCGGCACCTTCACGGTCGACGTGCTGTCGAAGCGGATCCCGATCGTCGTGCTGCGTGACGCCGACCGCAACGACGTGAACCCGCTGCTGGTGCGCAGCCAGCTCGACATCAACGCCGGCAACGCGCAGATCGCCCACGGCATCTCGTTCGTGCTGCGCCCGCTGGACCTGTGACCCGTCGGCGCCCCCCCCCCCCGCCCCGGCGGGCGGGCCCCGCCGCACGGCCGGGGGGGGGGGGAGAG
>JAEWEJ010000002.1 GCA_023389455.1 Actinomycetes bacterium
GCCCGGTCCTCCTGCCGCACCGGGCGCGGCACGCCCGCCCGGTCCAGCAGGCCCGCGAGCGCCCGCCCCGCCTCGTCGCGGTCGGCGTACCGGCGTGCGGCTGCGGTCATCGCTCGTCACCCCCTCAGTGGTGGTGCCCGTGGCGGCCGAGCGTCGTCTCCGGCGTCACGCCCGGCCGGGTCCACTGCGGGGCGGGTCTCCCGGTCGGGCCCCACGTCGGGTTGCCGTCGACGTCGGTGCGCCAGTACCAGCACGGCCCGTTCCCCTCGGGCCATCCCGCGGGGTACTCCTGCCAGGCCTCGCGGCGGCCGTACGGGGTCATGTCCAGCAGCGCGAAGGACGGCGCGGTGGGCTCGACCCCCCGGCCCGTCGTGGTGTAGGTGAGGAACACCCGGTCCCCGTCGCGCAGGAAGCACGTGACCTTGCCCATGTCCCCGCCGATCGGGTCGTCGACGCCGCGGACCGAGAACCAGGGCTGGGTGTAGCCCATGAAGTCGACGTACGGGGCGACCTCGTCCCACGCCCCGGTGGTGAGGATCGCGAACGCGACGCCCCGGGCCCCCAGGTAGACGCCGTCGCGCAGGTGCCAGGCGGACAGGGTGCACCCCTCGCACTGGCCCTGGTGCGGTGCGCCGTCGTGCCACATGTGCTGGTAGACGACGAGCTCGTCGCGGCCCTGGAACACGTCGACGAACGGGACCGGGCCGTCGGGGCCGACGACCTCGACCGTCCCGTCGACCTCGACCATGGGCAGGCGCCGACGCTCGGCCGCCAGCGCGTCGCCGGCGCGGGTGTGCGCCTTCTCGCGTGCGAGCAGCGCGTCACGGGCGGCCTGCCACGTCGCGCGGTCCACGACGGGTGGGCGTGCGTACGCCGTGGCTGCCGGGCGCTGCGGGGTGGTGGTCATGGGTCTCTCCTTCGCGGGTGGTCGTCCTCGTCGTGCGGTGCGGAGGACTGCGGGTCGTGCTGGGACAGACGGCCCCCGGGCCGCGGACTCATCGCCCGCCCGCGGATCGTGTGCTGCCGACGTGCGTCAGGGACTGGGCAGCTGCGCGCCTCGGCGTGGCGAGACGCCGCCGTCACGTGGGCGGTGAGACGTCCCGCGTTCGGATACCGGTGGGAACCAGCACGGAAGGACAGCGCCGTTCACTGGTCGCATGACGCCGACCGACCAGCGACGACCGGGCCGTCACCGTGCCCGTCGCGCGGCTGTGCGTGTCGCAGGCCGTCGCCCACGAGGTCCGCGACGCCTACGGGCTGACGCCCACCGTGATCCCTAACGGCGTGGACGCCGCCCGGTTCGCGGCAGCCGCCGGTCGGGCCGGCGCGTCGGCGCGGGGCGGCCACCTGTGGCTGACGGACCGCGAGGACGACGTCGTCGTCCGCGGGGGTGAGCGGGTCCATCCCGTGGAGGTCGAGCGGGTCCTCGAGCAGCACCCCGCGGTGCGTTCGGCCGCCGCGTACGGCGTGCCCGACGAGGAGTGCGGCCAGCGCGTCGAGGCCGTGGCCGACGTGGGGACGGCGGACGTCGACGGGGCGTCCCTGCGCGCCTTCGCGGCGACGGTGCTGGACGCGCCGCGACGCCCGGCCGTGGTGCACGTGGTGCGCTCCCCGGTGCGGGACGACCCGGGCACGGTGCGACGCCGGGACCTGCCCGGTCTGGTCGCCCACGCCGCTGCCGCGCGGACCGGCGCACCGCGCGCGGCGCGGGCCGTGGGCGATCCATCGCCGAGCCACCGACTTACCCATGGATATTGCCACTTCCGATGCTAACGTGGCGGGGTGTCAACGGATCACGCGCAGTCCGGCTGGCCGTCCTTCACCACCGAGACCGTCGACTGGGAGCCCGCCGACGCGGCGTACGGGCCGCGGACGGGCCGCGGCGCGCGCACCGGCCCGTACCAGGCCGCCGTCCCGCCGCGCATCGCGCGGGCCACGGTGCACCTGCCCTCACCGACCGTCGCGCTCGTCACCGAGGCGTCCGCCGAGATCGCCCGCTTCGACGGCGAGACGCACGCCGCGACCACCTCGTTCGCAGCGCTGCTGCTGCGCACCGAGGCCGCCAGCTCCTCGCAGATCGAGAACCTCACGTCCTCACCGCGCGCGATCGCCCTGGCCGAGCTCGGCCGGCGTGGACGCGCCCACGCCGACGAGATCGTGGCCAACGTCGCCGCGATGACCCGGGCGCTGCAGGTCTCCCAGCACCTCGACGGCGACGCGGTCCTCGCCATGCACCACGCGCTGATGGCCGGGCACATGCCCGCGAGCGCCGGGGTCTGGCGCACCGAGCAGGTGTGGATCGGCGGCTCGTCGCGCAGCCCGCACGGCGCGCAGTACGTGGCGCCCGTCCACCAGCGGGTGGCACCCGCGATCGCGGACCTCACGGCGTTCATGACGCGCGACGACCTGCCCCTGCTGGCGCAGGCAGCGCTGACGCACGCGCACTTCGAGTCCGTCCACCCCTTCCCCGACGGCAACGGCCGCACGGGCCGTGCCCTGCTGCACGCCCAGCTGCGTCACGGCGGGCTGACGCGTGACGCGATCGTGCCGGTCTCCGCAGGCCTGCTGAGCGACACGGGCCGCTACTTCGCGGCCCTCACGGCGTACCGCGACGGCGACGTGGAGCCGATCGTCACGGAGGTCGCCCAGGCGGTGTTCCCCGCGCTGGCGAACGCCCGCAGGCTCGTCGCCGACGTCACCGCGGCCCGCGCCGCGTGGGACGACCGCATCCGCGCGCGGCGCGGCGCCGCGACCTGGGCGCTGGCCGACCTCGTCACCACCCGCCCGGTCGTCGACGCGCGCCTGGCCTCCGAACGGCTCGGCGTCTCCACCGTCAACGCCCAGGTCGCGATCGACCGGCTCGTGGGCGCCGGCGTGCTGCAGCAGGTCGGCAACGGGGCGCGCGACCGCGTCTGGCAGGCCGGCGACGTCCTGGCAGCGATGGAGCGCTTCGCGGACAGGACGCACCGCAGGAGCCCGTGAGGCCGTTCGCCGCCTGGGCCGGAGGTCCCGGGTCCACGATCAGCACGGGGTGATCCTGGGATGATTACGACGCAAGGAGCACGCCGAGGAGGTGGGCATGTCCGAGAACCGACCCGTCGTCATCGCACTCGACGGGGGCCTCCACAGCACCACGACCCTGGACTGGGGGCTCGCGGAGGCCGACCTGCGCGGGGCGGACGTGATGCTCGTCCGCACCTGGCAGGACCCCGTCGAGGCCACCGCGTGGGGCTGGTACCCCATGACCGGCGACTGGGGCTACGCCGAGGAGGCCGAGCGCTACCTCAAGGCCCAGCAGGAGCGCGCGAGCAGCGAGCTGCCCGGCCGCACGGTGACCGTGCGCGCGCTCTACGGCCCGGAGGTGCCGGCGCTGCGCGACGTCGCCGCCGACGCCCAGCTGCTCGTCGTCGGGTCCTGCTCGGTCGAGGACGGTGGCCGCCTGGGGAGGGTGGCGTCGCACCTCGCGGCGCACGCCGCCGCCCCCGTGGCCGTCGTCCGGGCACCCCAGGCCTCGCCGAGCTCGCCCGTCGTCGTGGGCGTCGACGGCTCGCAGGTGTCCTTCGACGCCGTCCGGGTCGCCGCCCGCGAGGCGGCCCTGCGTGGCGTGCCGCTGGTGCTGCTGCACGCCCGCCGCACGGTGCCCGACCCGTACGGCACGCGCACCGTGCCGGCCGCCACGCTGGCCCCCGACGACCCGCTGCACACCGCCGCCGGGGCGCTGGCGGACGAGGTGCGCGCCGAGCACCCCGGCCTCACCGTCGAGGTGGAGATCGTCGAGGACGACCCCGCGCACGCGCTGATCGAGCGCTCGCACTCGGCCCGTCTGGTGGTCGTCGGGACCCGCGGGTTCGGCGCGTTCCGCGGCATGCTGCTGGGCTCGGTCAGCCACGACGTCCTGCGACGGGCGACGTGCACGGTGCTGGTGGCGCGCGAGGCGCGCTGACCCGGCGCCTGCCGCAGCGCACGGCCTCTGCACCACCGCACCGCACTGCCGCGGCGCCCCCCCCGCCCGGGCCGGGGGGGGGGGGCCCCCCGGGGGCCCG
>JAEWEJ010000097.1 GCA_023389455.1 Actinomycetes bacterium
AGATGCCTCCCAAGTCCCGCACCGCCGTGCGCAAGCCGCGCCGCAAGGAGAAGAAGAACGTCTCCCACGGCCAGGCGCACATCAAGAGCACGTTCAACAACACCATCGTGTCCATCACCGACCCGTCCGGCGCCGTGATCGCCTGGGCGTCGTCGGGCCAGGTGGGCTTCAAGGGCTCGCGCAAGTCGACCCCGTTCGCCGCGCAGCTCGCCGCCGAGGCTGCCGCGCGTCGCGCGCAGGAGCACGGCATGCGCAAGGTCGACGTCTTCGTCAAGGGCCCCGGCTCGGGCCGTGAGACGGCGATCCGGTCGCTGCAGGCCACCGGCCTCGAGGTCGGCTCGATCCAGGACGTGACGCCGCAGGCCCACAACGGCTGCCGTCCGCCCAAGCGCCGCCGCGTCTGACCCGCGTCCGGCCGGGACGGTGCCCCGTCGCACCCGTCCCGGCCCTCGCGTGTCCGCCGCACGCGCCGGCCGCTCCCCTCGGGGGGCGCCGGCGCGGCACGGCGGGCCGCACCCGCACTCTCGCCCGGACCTGCGGACCGAGGCACGTCCAGGCATGCAGTACCTGCGAATGCGTCATATGGCGGACGCTCGCGGAGAGGAAACACACCGTGCTGATCGCACAGCGTCCCACCCTGACCGAAGAGGTCATCTCGGAGCACCGTTCGCGGTTCTCCATCGAGCCTCTCGAGCCCGGCTTCGGCTACACCCTCGGCAACTCCCTGCGCCGGACCCTGCTGTCGTCCATCCCGGGCGCGGCCGTCACGTCCATCCGGATCGACGGTGTGCTGCACGAGTTCTCGACGATCCCGGGTGTCAAGGAGGACGTCACCGAGATCATCCTCAACATCAAGAACCTCGTCGTCTCCTCGGAGAACGACGAGCCCGTCGTGATGTACCTGCGCAAGCAGGGTGCGGGTGAGGTCTCCGCCGCGGACATCGTGCCGCCGGCGGGCGTCGAGGTGCACAACCCCGAGCTGCACCTGGCGACCCTCAACGAGAAGGGCAAGCTCGAGATCGAGCTGACCGTCGAGCGTGGCCGTGGCTACGTGTCGGCGAACCAGAACAAGTCGTTCGACGCCGAGATCGGCCGGATCCCGGTCGACTCGATCTACTCGCCCGTGCTCAAGGTGACCTACAAGGTCGAGGCGACACGTGTCGAGCAGCGCACGGACTTCGACAAGCTCATCGTCGACGTCGAGACGAAGCCGGCCATCAGCCCGCGCGACGCTCTCGCGTCGGCCGGCCGCACGCTGGTCGAGCTGTTCGGGCTCGCCCGTGAGCTCAACGTCGAGGCCGAGGGCATCGAGATCGGCCCGTCGCCGACGGACGCCGCTCTCGCGGCGGACCTCGCGCTGCCGATCGAGGACCTGCAGCTGACGATCCGGTCGTACAACTGCCTCAAGCGCGAGGGCATCCACACGGTGGGCGAGCTCGTCGCGCGGTCCGAGGCCGACCTGCTGGACATCCGGAACTTCGGTGCGAAGTCGATCACCGAGGTCAAGGAGAAGCTCGCCGAGCTGGGCCTGACGCTCAAGGACAGCCCGCTGGACTTCGACCCAACGGCCGCAGGTGGCTACTACGGGGACGACGAGACGGACTTCGTCGAGGACGAGCAGTACTGACGTAGGTGATCCGGGACCCGCGCGGACGCGCGGATCCCGGGACGTCGCCCTCATCGCAGAACCAAGGAGTAGAGACCATGCCCACGCCCACCAAGGGTCCCCGGCTCGGTGGTAGCCCGGCGCACGAGCGGCTGATCCTCGCGAACCTCGCGACGGCGCTGTTCGAGCACAAGCGGATCACCACGACCGAGACCAAGGCCAAGCGCCTGCGCCCGCTGGCCGAGCGCCTCATCACGTTCGCCAAGCGCGGCGACCTGCACTCGCGTCGTCGCGTGCTGACCGTGGTCCGGGACAAGAGTGTCGTGCACACCCTGTTCACCGAGATCGCGCCGGCCGTCGCCGACCGCCAGGGCGGCTACACCCGCATCACCAAGGTCGGTCCGCGCAAGGGCGACAACGCCCCCATGGCCGTCATCGAGCTCGTCCTCGAGCCGCTGTCGCCGAAGCAGGCCGTCGTCAAGGAGGCCACGAAGGCCGCCGAGAAGGCTGCTCCCAAGTCGGCGAAGCCGGCCGCCGAGGAGCCCGTCGAGGACGCGCCGGTCGAGGACGCGCCCGTCGAGGACGCTCCCGAGGCCGACAAGGCCTGACGCACAGCGCGCCGCACGACAGGACCCGGGCACCTCGCGGTGCCCGGGTCCTGTCGCGTCCGGGCCCCGTCGTCCGGGTCCTGTGGCGTCCGGGCCCCGTCGTCCGGGTGCTGCGGGGCCCGGACCCGGCCTCTGCAGGGCCCCGCGGTGCCGTGCCTCCCGTTCCCGTGGCACCGGCTGCGCGGCGCCCCGGGTCCGACCACCCCGGCCTGTCGCGTCCCCACCCGGCGCGCCGCACGGCCCGCTCGCTCACCAGGACCGCGCCGGAGCGCGGCAGTAGCCTCGGACGATGGTCACCGGTGCTCCTCCTGTCGTCCTCGTGCACGGCATGCGGGCCTCCGGGACCATGTGGCGCGCGCAGGTCGACGGTCTGCAGCGCGCCGGGTACGAGGCGCTGGCGATCGACCTGCCGGGGCACGGGACCCGTCTGGGGGAGCCGTTCACGCTGGACGGCGCGGTGGACGCGGTGCGCGACGGCGTGGACGTGGTGGGTGGGCGCGCGCTGGTCGTCGGGCTGTCCCTCGGGGGGTACACCGCGATCGCCCACGCCGCGCGTCACCCCGAGCAGGTCGCAGGCCTCGTCGCGGCCGCGTGCTGCTCGGTCCCGCGCCCGGCCGTGGTGCGGGCGTGGGGACTGGCTGCGGACGCGTTCTTCGCGCGGCTGCCGGACCGCGGTGCGGCCATCAACCAGGCGCTGGTGGACCGCACCCTGCCGCCCACGAGCGCGGCCGACGTCGGGGCCGGAGGCTTCGCGCTGGACGTCGTCGGGGACGTCATGCGGGCGATGCGGGAGGCGACGCCGGTCGCCGACCTGGCGCGCGTGCAGGCGCCCGTCTGGCTGGTCAACGGCCGGTACGACCACTTCCGGGGCGACGAACGACGGTTCCTCGCCGCCTGCCGGGACGGGCACCTGGTGATCGTGCCCGGGGCGACCCACCTGGTCAGCCTGGTGCGGCCGGTGCGCTTCACGCGGGTCCTGCTGGAGGTCCTCGAGGACCTCGCGGGGCGCGGGTAGCGACGGGCGCTCAGTCGTCCCTGCCCGCGAGCTCCCACGCGCGCACCCCGCCGACGATGCCCGCCTGGTTGGGCACGACGACGAGGTCGTCACCGAGCCGGTCCAGCGTGGCGGCGGTGACGCGACGGGAGTTGCCGCCGCCGAGGTAGACGCGGTCCCAGCGGAACACGGGCCGGAAGCCCTCGACGACCTTGCGGACCCGCCGTGACCACAGGGCGTCGCCGAGACGCGCGCGCTCGTGCTCGCCGATGTACGCGTCGTACGTCGTGCCCCAGCGCACCGGCGCGTGCGAGAGCTCGAGGTGCGGCGCCAGGCGGCCGCCGTCGAACAGTGCCGAGCCCAGCCCGGTGCCGAGCGTGAGGACGAGCTCGAGGCCGGCGCCCGACACGACGCCCGCACCGTGCACCTCGGCGTCGTTGAGCACGAGCGTCGGGATGCCGAGCCGCTCGGTCAGCAGGGCCTGGACGTCGCAGCCGGACCAGGCGGAGAGCAGCTCGGGCAGCACCGCCGAGCGGGGGCCCGAGCGCGTCACGTAGTGCGGCGTCGCCACCACGACCCCGTGCCGGATCATCCCGGGCACCCCGACCGTGGCGCGCTGGGCGGGCGGCAGCCCGGCGGCGATCCCCGCGATCGTCTCCGCCAGTCGCTCCGGGGGCAGCGGGTAGGGGGTCGGGACGCGCACCGCGGGAACGTGCAGGGTGCCGGCGGCGTCGAGCACGGACGCCTTGATGCCGCTGCCGCCGCAGTCGACGGCGAGCGTGTACGGCTCAGGACCTCGGGTCACCCGGCCACGGTAGCCCGCCGGTTACCGTGGCCCCGTGACCGGCGACGACGACCACCCCGTGCGGCTGCGCCTGGACCTGGCGTACGACGGCGCGCAGTTCGCGGGCTGGGCGCGCCAGCCCGGCCTGCGCACGGTGCAGGGCGTCCTGGAGGACGCCCTGGCCACCGTCCTGCGCAGCGGGCCCCGGGGTGAGCCGGTCCCGCGCGTGACCGTCGCGGGGCGCACCGACGCGGGCGTGCACGCCCGGGGCCAGGTGGCGCACGTGGACGTCGTGGCGCAGGCGCTGGAGGCCGCACGCGGCCGGTCCGACCGTCCGGACGTCGTGGCGCTCACGACGCGCCTGGCGGGCGTGCTGCCCGCTGACCTCGTGGTGCACTCGGTGACGCGGGCGCCCGAGGGCTTCGACGCGCGGTTCTCGGCGCTGCGCCGGCGCTACGCCTACCGCGTGTGCGACGCGGACGCGCAGCGGGACCCGCTGCGGCGCGGCTGGGTGCTGTGGCACCGCCGTCCGCTGGACGTGGCGGCGATGGACGCGGCGGCGCGCACGCTCGTCGGCCGCCACGACTTCGCGGCGTACTGCAAGCCGCGGCCCGACGCCACGACGATCCGCACGCTCGAGCGGTTCGGGTGGTCCCGGCCGGCAGAGGGGCCGGACGCCGGCCTGGTGGTGGCCGACGTCCGGGCCGACGCGTTCTGCCACTCGATGGTGCGGGCGCTCGTCGGCGCGAGCCTGGCCGTGGGGGAGGGGCGACGCCCACCGACGTGGCCCCGCGAGCTGCTCGACGGCCGCCGCCGCGAGGGCGGCGCGACCGTGGTCGCGCCGCACGGGCTGACGCTCGAGGAGGTCGGGTACCCGTCGGACGACGAGCTGGCGCTGCGCGCCGCGCAGACGCGTGCGCGGCGCGCGGCGGACGACGTCGACGGTGCGGGCGCGGCGTCGGGCTGCTGCGGCTGACCGACGAGGCTCAACGCACGTCGTCGGTGAGGTCGTCGGCGCCGTACTCCTCCTCGATGACGTGCACGGCGGCCTCCTCGGCCGAGGCCGCACCGCCGGAGACGCCCGCGTCGACGGCGAAGCCGTCGGTGCCGCCGGCGTCCACCGCGTCGTCGTCCTCCACGAGACGGCCGGCGCGCAGCTCCTCGCGGTTGGCGGGCGGTGCGGGGTCGACCTCCCACACCTCGGGCTCCTCCTGCGCGACGCGCTGGTCGAGCGTCTCGCCGCGCGCCTCCTCCCAGGCGGTCTCGCCGAAGTGGGCGGACGCGGGGCGGGGCCGCTCGGGCGGCGTGATGCCCTCGTCCAGCGGGTCCTCGACGCCGCGCTCGACCAACGTGTCCTCGCGGGGCAGCTGGTCGCTGTCGCCCTCGGAGCCGAGTGCCGGATCGGTGCTGGTGGCTGGGGTGTCCTCGCTCATGCCCACGACCCAAGCACTGGTCGCGGCGTCCTGCCACAGGGACACGGGCGGTGCGGTCGCGGTGCCGTGCAGTCCCGCGGGTGCAATCGCCTCGGTCGTCGCGTGCCCGGCCGCCAGACTGTCCGCATGGGTCATCTCGATGTCGGCGGTGTCGGCTGGACGCTCCCCGACGGGCGGCCGCTGCTGCACGACGTGACCTTCCGCGTCGGCGACGGCGCGCGCATGGCGCTCGTGGGTCCCAACGGCGTCGGCAAGTCGACGCTGCTGCGCGTCATCACGGGCGAGGCGTCGGCGCACACGGGCTCGGTGCAGCGCAGCGGCGCGATGGGCGTCATGCGGCAGGACGTCGGGCGCATCGACGACGGGCGCAGCGTGCGCGACCTGCTGGCGGGGCTCGCGCCCGCGGCCGTGGCGGCGGCCGCCGCCGAGCTGTCGGCCGCGGAGCTGGCGATGATGGAGGTCGACGACGAGCCGACGCAGATGCGCTACGCGCAGGCGCTGGCGGACTGGGCCGACGTCGGCGGGTACGAGGCCGAGGTCGGTTGGGACCGCGTGACCGACGCGGTGCTGTCCATGCCGTTCGAGCGTGCCCAGCACCGTGACGTGCGGACGCTGTCCGGCGGTGAGCAGAAGCGGCTCGTGCTCGAGGCGCTGCTGCGCGGCCCCGACGAGGTCCTGGTGCTCGACGAGCCCGACAACGCGCTCGACGTGCCGACCAAGCGCTGGCTCGAGGACCGGCTGGTGACGAGCGGGCGCACCGTGCTGTTCGTCAGCCACGACCGCGAGCTGCTCGCGCGCGTCGCGACGCACGTGGCGACGCTGGAGCCGACGCCCGGCGGAGCACGCGTGTGGGTGCACGGGGGAGGGTTCGCGTCGTACGCGCAGGCGCGGGCGGACCGTCGTGCCCGGCACGAGGAGCTGCTGCGCCGCTGGGAGGAGGAGCACACCCAGCTCCGCGAGCTGGTCGTCACGCTCAAGCAGAAGGCGGCGTTCAACGACGGCCTGTCGTCCCGCTACCAGGCCGCGCAGACGCGGCTGCGCAAGTTCGAGGAGGCGGGCCCGCCCGCCGTCGTCGCGCGCGACCAGAACGTCGCGGTCCGGCTGCGCGGCGGACGGACCGCCAAACGTGCCGTGGTGGCCACCGACCTCGAGCTCACCGGCCTGATGAAGCCGTTCGACCTGGAGGTCTGGTACGGCGAGCGCGTCGCCGTGCTGGGCGCCAACGGCTCGGGCAAGTCCCACTTCCTGCGGCTGCTCGCGGCCGGCGGCAGCGACCCCGAGCACGCGCCGGCGGGCGACGTGCCGGTCGCGCCCGTCGCGCACACCGGGTCCGTCGTGCTCGGCTCGCGGGTGCGGCCGGGCTGGTTCGCCCAGAACCACGCGCACCCCGAGCTCGTGGGGCGCACGCTGCTGGAGGTCCTCCACCGCGGCGACGGGCACCGCGCGGGTCTGGGCCGTGAGGCCGCGAGCCGGGTGCTGGACCGCTACGAGCTCGTCGACGCGGCGGAGCAGCGCTACGAGACCCTGTCGGGCGGGCAGCAGGCCCGGCTGCAGATCCTGCTCCTGGAGCTGGGTGGCGCGACGCTGCTGCTGCTCGACGAGCCGACGGACAACCTGGACCTGCACTCGGCCGAGGCGCTCGAGGCGGGCCTGGCCGCGTTCGAGGGCACGGTGCTGGCGGTCACCCACGACCGGTGGTTCACACGGACCTTCGACCGCTTCCTCGTGTTCTCCGCCGACGGCTCGGTGGTGGAGACGCCGGAGCCCGTGTGGGACGCCGGACGCGTGCAGCGGGTGCGCTGAACCCCGTCCCGGGGCGCGTGCGCGGCGCCGGTTTTGACGTGGCTGGGCCGTGCCGTAGTCTGTTGTGTCGTTGTGCGTCCCCTGTCGCGCACCGGTGGCTTCTCACCACCGGGTGCCGATGGCCGTCCTGGTGCGATCCCACTCGCCGGGCGGGATGCTCCGGCAGCCATCCTCGGCCGGTCGCTCTGTGCGCCCGGCCACGACACGTATCACGAGACAGAGGCACCCCGTGCGCACGTACACCCCGAAGCCCGGCGACGTCGAGCGGAACTGGTACGTCATCGACGCGACCGACGTCGTGCTCGGCCGCCTGGCCAGCCACGTGGCCACGCTGCTGCGCGGCAAGCACAAGGCGACCTTCGCTCCCCACGTCGACGGCGGTGACTTCGTCATCGTCATCAACGCGGAGAAGGTCGCGCTGACCGGCAACAAGCGTGAGACCAAGCTCGCGTACCGCCACTCCGGCTACCCGGGTGGCCTGCGGGCGACCCGTTACGCCGACCTCCTCGAGAAGCACCCCGAGCGGGCGATCGAGAAGGCCGTCCGCGGCATGCTGCCCCACACGACCCTCGGTCGTGGACAGCTCAGCAAGCTCAAGGTCTACCGCGGTGCGGAGCACCCGCACGCGGCCCAGCAGCCGAAGCCGTTCGAGCTGACCCAGGTGGCGCAGTAAGCCCCCGGCTGCTGCGGCAGAGAAACTAGAACGCGAGGATCCCGTGGCTCAGACCACCGTCGAGACCGAGTACGAGGGCGACGACACGCCCACCAGCTACACCTCCGAGACCGCTGCGCCCACCGGCCGCGGACAGTCCCTCACGGCACCGGGCCAGGCGCTCGGCCGCCGCAAGGAGGCCGTCGCCCGCGTCCGTCTGGTGCCCGGCACCGGCCAGTGGAAGATCAACGGCCGTGCGCTCGAGGAGTACTTCCCGAACAAGGTGCACCAGCAGCTCGTCAACTCCCCGCTGAAGCTCGTGGACGTCGAGGGTCGTTTCGACGTCGTCGCGCGCATCACCGGTGGTGGCGTCTCCGGCCAGGCCGGTGCGCTGCGCCTGGGCATCGCCCGTGCGCTGAACGCCATCGACGCGGAGAACAACCGCCCGGCCCTGAAGAAGGCCGGCTTCCTCACGCGTGACGCGCGTGTGGTCGAGCGCAAGAAGGCGGGTCTCAAGAAGGCCCGCAAGGCGCCGCAGTACTCGAAGCGCTGACCCCAGCGCCCGGCCCGATGGCCCCGGCGGTCGACAGACCGCCGGGGCCATCGGTGTGCCGGGGCGCGGGACACCGGCGGGCGCCCCGCGCCGCCGTGGACGGATCGGGCACGGCGCCGGTCCCGGGACCCCTCGGGTGCCGGACCTGCCGGCAGGACGAAGGAGCAAGCTGATGGGTCGACTCTTCGGCACCGACGGGGTGCGAGGTCTGGCGAACCGGGACGTGACGGCGGAGGTCGCGCTCGACGCGTCCGTCGCGGCCGCGCACGTGCTCGCCACGGCGGGGGCGTTCGCCGGGCACCGCCCCAGGGCCGTCGTGGGCCGTGACCCGCGCGCGTCCGGGGAGTTCCTCTCCGCCGCCGTCTCCGCAGGGCTCGCGTCGGCCGGCGTGGACGTCGACGACGTCGGCGTCCTGCCCACCCCCGCGGTGGCGTACCTGACGGGCCTGCGCGGCGTCGACCTCGGGGTCGTGCTGTCCGCGTCGCACAACCCCATGCCCGACAACGGCATCAAGTTCCTGGCGCGCGGCGGCCACAAGCTCGACGACGACGTCGAGGCCGCCATCGAGGCGCGCATGGGGGAGGCGTGGGACCGCCCGCTGGGTGCCGACGTCGGTCGGATCCGCGCCGACGTCGGTCTCGCGGGCCAGCAGTACGTCGACCACCTGGTCGCCACGGTCGGCACCGGGCTCGAGGGCCTGCGTGTCGTCGTGGACTGCGCGAACGGCGCGGCCAGCGAGGTCGGGCCCGCCGCGCTGCGGCAGGCGGGGGCCGACGTCGTCGTCATCAACGCGTCGCCCGACGGGCGCAACATCAACGAGGCGTGCGGTTCGACGCACCCCGAGCAGCTGCAGTCCGCGGTCGTCGCGGCGCGCGCCGACCTGGGCGTCGCGTTCGACGGCGACGCCGACCGGTGCCTGGCCGTGGACGCCACCGGTGCGCTCGTCGACGGCGACCAGATCATGGGGGTGCTGGCGGTCGCGCTCTCCGAGCGCGGCGAGCTGCCGCACAACACGCTGGTCACGACCGTGATGAGCAACCTCGGCCTGCGGATCGCGATGCGCGAGGCCGGCATCGCGACCGTCGAGACGGGCGTGGGTGACCGCTACGTGCTCGAGGCCATGCGCGCCGGCGGGTACGGCCTGGGCGGCGAGCAGTCCGGGCACATCATCATCGCCGCGCACGCGACGACCGGGGACGGCCTGCTCACCGCGCTGCAGCTCGCCGCCCGGGTGGCCGAGACGGGCAAGCCGCTGGCCGAGCTGGCAGGCATCGTCACGCGCCTGCCGCAGATCCTGGTCAACGTGCCGGGCGTCGACCGCAGCCGCACCGACGACCCCACGCTCGTCGAGGCCGTGGACCTCGCGCAGCGGGCGCTGGGCGAGACCGGCCGTGTCCTGCTGCGCCCGTCGGGCACCGAGCCCCTCGTGCGGGTGATGGTGGAGGCCGGCACGCAGGACGAGGCCGAGCGCGTGGCGCACGAGCTGGCCGACGTCGTCCGGGCGCGGCTGGCGCTCTGACACCTGACGGAGGGACGGACCATGGCGGGACGTGACCAGGCCGTCCGTGACCTCGTGGCGCGCACGCTCGATGCGGCGCGGGCCGCGGGGCCGCAGTCGGTCGCGCCGATCGTGCAGGCGGGGCACCCGGTCCTGCGGACCGTCGCCGCACCGTACGACGGCCAGGTCGACGCCGCCGACCTGGCCGAGCTCCTCGCGCTGATGCACCGCACCATGCGGGCGGCGCCGGGCGTCGGTCTGGCCGCTCCGCAGATCGGCCTGCCGCTGGCGCTGGCGGTCGTGGAGGACCCGGGCAGCCCGGACGACGAGGTGGAGCGGGTCCGGGATCGGCCGGCGCTGGCCTACCGGGTCCTCGTCAACCCGTCGTACGCACCCGTGGGGGGCGACCGGGTGTCCTTCTACGAGGGCTGCTTGAGCGTCGTCGGCTACCAGGCGGTGGTGCCGCGGCCGCGCGCCGTGCACCTGACGGGGGCCGACGAGAACGGTGCGGCGCTCGACGAGGTGGTGACGGGCTGGCCGGCCCGGATCGTCCAGCACGAGACCGACCACCTGCGCGGGACGCTGTACGTCGACCGCGCCCTGACCCGCTCGCTGTCCGCGACGGACGCCTGGGGCGCACACTGGGGGGCGGAGCCGGTCCCGCACGAGGCGTCGCGGGCGCTCGGCTTCGAGCTGGACGCGGCACGAGGGGGTGCCGGGGAGGAGTCGCGATGAGGCCGTTCCTGTTCCTGGGCGTGCGTCCCGAGGACGGGCCCGCGGACGACGAGTACGCCGCGATGCTGCGCTGCACAGGACTCGACGAGTCGACGCTGCGGCGCGTGCGGCTGGAGGCGGCCCCGCTCGGCGACGTCGACCTCGAGGCCTGGTCCGGCATCGTGCTGGGAGGCGGCCCGTTCTGCGTCAGCGACCCGGAGAGCGAGAAGTCGCCCGTGCAGCGCCGGGTGGAGGCCGACCTCACGCGGCTGCTGGACGCCGTCGTGCCGGCGGACCTGCCCTTCTTCGGCGCGTGCTACGGCATCGGCACGCTGGGGCGGCACCAGGGTGGCGTCGTGGACCGCGCGCACCCCGAGCCGGTCGGCGCCGTGACCGTCGAGCTCACCGCGGCAGGCCGCGCCGACCCCGTCCTCGGGGCGGCGACGCCGACGTTCCCCGCCTTCGTCGGGCACAAGGAGGGCCTCAGCGCGCTCCCGCCGCACGCGGTGCTGCTCGCGACCTCGGCGAGCGCGCCGGTGCAGGCGTTCCGTGTCGGGCGCAACGTGTACGCCACCCAGTTCCACCCCGAGCTCGACGCCGACGGCCTCGCCATGCGGGTCGAGGCGTACCGCTACGACGGGTACTTCGACCCCGCGGAGGCCGCGGACGTCGTCGCGGCCGCCCGCAGCAGCGGTGCCCGCACGGTGCCGGTCGTGCTGCGCGCCTTCGTGCAGCGGTACCTCCTCATCCCCGAGTCGCACGGCCGGGCCGGCGGTGACGTCCTGGGGGACGAGATCGGGGTTCCCCAGGGTTGATTCGGGGGCATACCCGATGTACGGACGGCACCGCCGCGCCTAGCGTGGTCACGTCGGCCCCACCGGGGGGGTGGGCACGACGAGGGGAGAGCACGTGCTGGAGCAGTGGGTACTCGACCTCGCGGCGTCACCGTGGGTCTTCGCAGCGCTGTTCCTGTTCGCCACGGTGGACGGGTTCTTCCCGCCGATCCCCAGCGAGTCGGTCGTCATCGCGCTGGCGTCGTTGTCGACGTCGACGGGCAGCCCCGTGCTGTGGCCGGTCATCGCCGTCGCGGCCCTCGGGGCGTTCACGGGGGACCAGATCGCCTACCAGATCGGCACGGCGGTCCACATCCGACGCCTGCGGCTGTTCCGGGGCCGACGCGGGCAGGCGGTCCTGGACTGGGCGGAGCATGCGCTGCGCGACCGCGGCGCCGCCTTCATCATCGCCGCGCGCTACATCCCCGTGGGGCGCGTCGCGGTCAACATGACGGCCGGTGCGCTCGGGTTCCGGCGGCGCCGCTTCGTGCTCCTCACCGGGATCGCCGCGGTGTCGTGGGCCGGGTACTCCACGCTCATCGGCATCGGCACGGGGGCGGTGCTGGGGCACTCGCCCCTCGTCGGCGTGATCACCGGGATCGTCGGCGGGTTCGTCATCGGGATGGTGGTCGACTGGGCGATGCGTCGCTGGCTGGGGGCGGACGCGTCGCCGCTGCCAGCGGCACCCGGCGGACCGGGCGACGGGGACGCACCCTCGGGCGATCCGACGGCGGCGCCGGCGACCCTCGACGCGGCGACCGCCGGACGTGAGCGCGAGGCGCGCTGACCGCGCGGTCGAGGTCACGATGACCTCACGATGTCCGGGCTGTGACAACGATCCGGTATCGACCGTCCGGGTGACGACGACGCACGGGCGTGGCCGCCCTACGCTCGTGTGAGGACGACTGCGGCGTCGTCCTCCCCGCCCACGCGAGGCCCCCGTGAACCACGGGGGCCCTCGACGTGCGCCCGGGGTCGGTGACGGGCAGGAGGTGGACGGTGCGGGCAGCAGGACGGGGCGCGGTGACGCTCGTCGCTCTCCTGGTGGTGGCCGGGTGCGGGAGCACGATCGCTGCCGGCCCGCCGGTCGCGACGGCCGAGGTCCGCACCGCCGCGAGCTGCCTGGACCCCGACGTCCTCGACGCCCTGGGCCTGGAGCTGGACGAGTCGCGCCGGAGCGAGGCCCCCGCGCCGACGACCCGTGGCCTGCCGCCCGAGGGCTTCGTCGCCGACACCGCCCTGGTCTGTGACCGCGGCGGGACGCTGCGTGACTCCGCCGGGCGCTGGCACGCCGTCAGTGCCACGCGCCTCGAGGGCGACCTTGACCCGCTCGTGCGGCTCGTGACCCGCGCGACGCCCGCGGCCTGCGGACCCGGTGTCGTCCCCCAGGTCTGGTTGGTCGACGCGATGGGCGCCGCCGTGCTGCTGCCGCGCGACGCAGGGTGCCGCGACGGCGCGATGGCCGACGCACTGGGACGGCTCGACGTGATCGAGCGTTCCGAGCACCCGGTGGCCCTCGCGCAGCCGGTGACCGCGGGCGCGCCCGCGCCGTGAGAGCGCCCGGGTGCCGAGGTCAGATCTTGCGCAGGCGCACCCGCTGCACGGCGTGGTCCGGGCCCTTCGTCAGCACGAGCGTGGCCCGGCTGCGGGTCGGCAGGATGTTCTGCTCGAGGTTGGGCGCGTTGATGGTGTCCCAGATGCTCTCGGCCCGTGCCACGGCCTCCTCGTCGGACAACGAGGCGTACCGGTGGAAGTACGACTCCGGCCGGGCGAACGCGGTCGCGCGCAGCGACAGGAACCGGTCGACGTACCACTGCTTGACGTCGGACGTCCGGGCGTCGACGTAGATCGAGAAGTCGAAGAAGTCGCTGAGCGCGAGGTTGGACGTCCCCTCGAGCGTCGGGCGGGCGGGCTGCAGCACGTTCAGCCCCTCGACGATGAGCACGTCGGGCTGGCGCACCACGACGTGCGCCCCGGGCACGATGTCGTACGTCAGGTGGTCGTACACGGGGACCGTGACCTCGGGGCGCCCGGCCTTGACCTTGGACACGAAGCGCAGCAGCGCGCGGCGGTCGTAGGACTCCGGGAAGCCCTTGCGCTGCAGCAGGCCGCGGCGCTCCAGCTCGGCGTTCGGGTGCAGGAACCCGTCGGTCGTGACGAGCTCGACGCGCGGTGTCGCCGGCCACCGTGCCACGAGCTCGCGCAGCAGGCGTGCGGTCGTGGACTTGCCCACGGCGACCGAGCCCGCGACGCCGATGACGTACGGCGTGCGGCCGACGTCCTCGCGCAGGAAGGTGCTGGTGGCATGGTGCAGGCCGCGGGTGGCCTGGATGTAGAGGTCCAGCAGCCGTGACAGGGGCCGGTAGATCGCGTCGACCTCGGCCAGGTCGATGGGGTCGCCGAGGCCACGCAGACGGTCGACGTCGGCGTCGGTCAGCGGCAGCGGCGTCGAGGCGGACAGCCTGGTCCAGGCGTCGCGGTCGAGGTCGACGTAGGGGGTGGCGGGGACCAGGGACGGCACCCGACGATTGTTCCGCATGTGCGGCCGTGCGCGATCCCGACCGGCCCGGCGTCGCGCGCGAGGGAGGCAGGTTCCCCCGTTAGGATCGGGCGCATGTGCGGAATCGTCGGTTACGTGGGGAGCGGCAGCCCGAGCGAGCGCCCGCTGGGCGTGGTGCTCGAGGGTCTGCGGCGGCTGGAGTACCGGGGGTACGACTCCGCCGGTGTCGCGCTCGTCGTGCCCGGGGGTGAGCTCGCGGTCGCGAAGAAGGCCGGCAAGCTCGCCAACCTGGTGGCCGAGCTGAACGCGCGGCCCCTGCCCCTGGCGACCGCGGCGATCGGCCACACGCGCTGGGCGACGCACGGCGGCCCGACCGACGTGAACGCCCACCCGCACGTGGCCGGCAAGGTCGCCGTCATCCACAACGGCATCGTCGAGAACTACGCCCCGCTCAAGGCGGAGCTGACGGCCCAGGGCGTCGAGTTCGTCTCCGAGACGGACACCGAGGTGGTCGCGCACCTCGTCGCGCGCGCCTACGACGACGGCAAGGACCTCACCGAGGCGCTCACGTCCGTCGCGCGTCGCCTCGAGGGGACGTTCACGCTGCTGGCCGTGCACGCCGACGACCCCGGCACCGTGGTCGGTGCGCGCCACGACTCGCCGCTGGTCGTCGGGCTCGGCGACGGCGAGAACTTCCTGGGCTCGGACGTGGCCGCCTTCATCGGGTCGACGCGCGAGGCGCTGGAGCTCGGGCAGGACGAGGTCGTGACGATCACGGCGACGTCGGTCACCGTGACGGACCTCGAGGGCCGGCCGGTGGAGCCCAGGCCGTTCACGGTGGACTGGGACATCCAGGCCGCCGAGAAGGGCGGGTACCGCTCCTTCATGGACAAGGAGATCAACGACCAGCCGCAGGCCGTCGCGGACACGCTGCTCGGCCGCTCGGACCTCGCGGGCCACCTCACTCTCGACGAGATGCGCATCGACGAGTCGGTGCTGCGGTCGATCGACAAGATCGTCGTCGTGGCGTGCGGCACGGCGGCCTACGCCGGGCACGTGGCGAAGTACGCCATCGAGCACTGGTGCCGGATCCCGGTGGAGGTGGAGCTCGCGCACGAGTTCCGGTACCGCGACCCGGTCGTCGACGACCGCACGCTCGTGGTGGCCGTCTCCCAGTCGGGGGAGACCATGGACACGCTCATGGCGGTCCGGCACGCCAAGGAGCAGGGCGCGCGGACGCTCGCCATCGTCAACACCCACGGTTCGACGATCCCGCGCGAGTCCGACGCGGTGCTGTACACGCACGCCGGCCCGGAGATCGCCGTCGCGTCGACCAAGGCGTTCCTGTCGCAGATCACGGCGGCGTACCTGCTGGGGCTGTACCTCGCGCAGCTGCGGGGCAACAAGTTCCCCGACGAGATCCGCACCACGCTGGCCGAGCTGCGCGAGATGCCCGACAAGATCCAGGAGGTCCTCGACCGCTCGGAGCGCGTCCGGGAGATCGCGCGCTGGATGGCCGACACCCCGTCGGTGCTGTTCCTCGGGCGGCACGTGGGGTTCCCGGTGGCGATGGAGGGCGCGCTCAAGCTCAAGGAGCTCGCCTACATCCACGCCGAGGGATTCGCGGCCGGCGAGCTCAAGCACGGGCCGATCGCCCTGATCGACGCGGGGCAGCCCGTCTTCGTCATCGTGCCCTCCCCGCGCGGGCGCAACGCGCTGCACTCGAAGGTCGTCTCGAACATCCAGGAGATCCGGGCCCGCGGCGCCCGCACGCTGGTGGTCGCCGAGGACGGCGACGAGGCGGTCGTGCCGTACGCGGACGAGGTCTTCTGGGTGCCGCAGACCTCCACGCTGCTGGCCCCGCTGCTCGCCGTCGTGCCGCTGCAGGTGTTCGCGTCGGAGCTCGCGTACGCGAAGGGCCTGGACGTGGACCAGCCGCGCAACCTGGCCAAGTCCGTCACCGTCGAG
The DNA here is from genome assembly GCA_023389455.1 of Actinomycetes bacterium. GTDB lineage: Bacteria > Actinomycetota > Actinomycetes > Actinomycetales > Cellulomonadaceae > Cellulomonas. The sequence continues at coordinate 15,947 of JAEWEJ010000097.1, forward strand.
TGAGCCCGTCGGGTCCGCGCACGGCCGGTGCCGCGTGATCGTCGGCGTCGGCATCGACGTCGTGGACGTCGCGCGGTTCGTGGCGACGCTCGAGCGTGCGCCCGGGCTCCGGACGCGCCTGTTCACGCCGGACGAGCGTGACCTGCCCGACGCGTCGCTCGCGGCACGCTTCGCCGCGAAGGAGGCGATCGCCAAGGCGCTGGGTGCGCCCGCGGGCATGAGCTGGCAGGACGCCACCGTGCGGCGCGTCACCGGTGCGCAGCCCGTGGTCGAGGTGGTCGGTACCGTCCGGGCGCGCGCCGACGAGCTGGGCGTGAGCCGGTTCCACCTGTCGATCTCGCACGACGCGGGCATCGCCTCCGCGGTCGTGGTCGCCGAGCGCGACGCCTGACCCCGGCGTGTCGCCTGACCCGGGCGCGCCACGACGAGCGCCCTGCGGCGTCTGCCGGGCTGGTCCGCCCTCGCCGTGCGGGCTGGTCCGCCCACCCGGGTGGGGGAGCGGACCGGCCCGGTCCAGCCCGGCAGCGCAGGTCAGCGCAGGCGCGGCGCGACCTCGCGGGCGAAGAGCTCGATGCCGGAGCGGTCGTAGGCGGCCTCGGCGAAGTAGCAGATCGCGTAGGTCATGCCGAGGTCCTGCAGCGCGCGCAGCTTCTCGACGATCTGGTCCGGCGTGCCCACGAGCGGGCCGTTGCGGAACTCCTCGGCCACCGAGGGCGCCTTGGCGGGCACCGTGTTCGCGTAGTGCTCCTCGACCCAGGCGATCCGGTCGTCGACCTCGGCCTGCGTCGCACCGATGACGACGTTGTAGTTGGCCGAGCGCGTGATCTCGTCGAAGTTGCGGCCGATCGCGTCGCAGTGGTCCCGCAGCACCTGCGACTTGTGGGCGAAGCCCGCGGGCGACCCGTCGAAGTTGGTGTACTGCGCGTGCTCCGCGGCGATGCGCAGCGTCTTCTTCTCGCCGCCGCCCGCGATCCACAGCGGCGGGCCGTCGACCTGCAGGGGCAGCGGGGACAGCTGGGCGCCGTCGACCTGGTAGTGCTCGCCCTGCAGTGTCGCGGTGCCGTTGGTCCACATCTGCTTGAAGATCTGCACGCCCTCGTCGAGCATCGCGATCCGCGTCCCGGCGGACGGGAACCCGTAGCCGTACGCGAGCCACTCGTGCTCGTACCAGCCGGCGCCGATGCCCATCTCGACGCGACCGCCGGAGATGACGTCGGCCGTGGTGGCGACCTTCGCGAGGTACGCGGGGTTGCGGTACCCCATGCAGGTGCACATCTGGCCGAGCCGCACCCGGGACGTCGAGGCCGCGAACGCGCTGATGAGGCTCCAGGCCTCGTGCGTCGCCTCGCCGTTGGGCTCGGGCACGGCGTGGAAGTGGTCGTAGACCCAGATGGACTCGAAGACGTCGCCGTCGTCGGCCCACCGGGCCAGGCCGTTCATGACCTTCCAGTGGTCGCGGGCGTCGATGCCCGTGAGGTCCTGCCGCCAGCCCTGGGGGATGAAGAGTCCGAAGCGCATGTGACGCACGCTACCCGGCCGGGCGCCGCGGGGTCCTGCCGGGCGCGGGGTGCGCGTCGGCGCGACCCACGCACGGTGACGGGTGGTGACAGGGCGGTGACGGGGCGGCGGACGGGGCGGCGCACGGCGCGCGGACGAGC
>JAEWEJ010000155.1 GCA_023389455.1 Actinomycetes bacterium
GCCCTCGACGGTGGCACGGCCCGCCCCGACGACTTCTACGCCGCACCCGCCGACGTCCCGGACACCCCCGGGCGCCTCCTGCGCAGCGAGCCGTTCACCAGCGCCGAGATCCCTCACGGCGCCTCCGCGTGGCGCATCCTCTACACGACGACGCGCGGCGACGGCACGCCGACGGTCGCGTCGGGCCTGGTCGTCGCGCCGGACACGGCGACCGGTGACGCCCGCGAGCCCGCCGACGTCGTCGCGTGGGCGCACGGCACGACGGGCGTCACGCCCGGCTGCGCACCGTCCCTGCTGCCCGACGGCCTCGCCGCCGGCGCGCTGTTCGTCCAGGACGACGTGCTCGCGCAGGGTTGGGCGCTCGTCGCGACCGACTACGCGGGCCTCGGCACGGCCGGGCCCCACGCCTACCTCGTCGGGGAGCCCGCGGCGCACGACGTGCTCGACGCGGTCCGCGCGGCGCAGCAGCTCGACGACGTGGCCCTCAGCGACCGGAACGTCGTGTGGGGCCACTCCCAGGGCGGCGGCGCGGCGCTGTGGACGGGGATCGTGGCGCCGGACTACGCCCCGGACGTGGACGTCCTGGGGGTCGCGGCCCTGGCCCCCGCCTCGAACCCGTCCGCCCTGCTCGCGCACCTGCCGGACGTGTCGGTGGGTGCGCTGTTCGCCGCCTACCTGGCCGAGGGCTACGCCGCGACGTACCCGGACGTGCGGTTCGCCGACGTCGTGCGGCCGGGCGCCCGGACCGTCGTGCGGGAGATGGCGCACCGGTGCCTCGCCGACCGCGGCGTCGTCGTGTCCGCGCTGACGGCGCTGCTGCTCGACCAGCCCGTGTGGGCGCACGCCGACCCGTTCACGGGGGCGTTCGGCGACCGGCTGACGCAGAACGTGCCGTCCGGGCCGATCGCCGCACCGCTGCTGGTCGCGCAGGGCACGGCCGACTCGATCGTCGTCGCGTCGTCGCAGGACGAGTACGTGGCCGCCCGCTGCGCCGCCGGGTACGCCGTCGAGCACCGCGCCTACGACGGGCTCGACCACGTCGCGCTGGTCGAGGCGGACTCCCCGCTGGTCCCGGACCTCCTCGCGTGGACGCGCGACCGGCTCGCGGGGGTGCCGGCCACCGACACCTGCCCCTGACGGTCCCTGCGCGCCCATCCCTGGAGCGCGGGTGCCCGTGCCGCCATGATGGGCGCTTCCGGACGAGGGAGTACGCGTGCTGACCAGCCTCATCATCGGCGTCCTGCTCATGAACGTGTTCGCCGCCGCGCTGGTCGTCGCCCGGGCACCCGTCTACCGGACCCGGCTGTACCGGCCGATGCTCCTCAACCTCGTGCTGTCGGTCGCACCGCTGGTGGTCCTCGGGCTCGCGGTCGTCCTGGTGCTGCCGCTGGTCGTGGTGGGCGTGCCGCGGCCGGCGGTGTGGGCCGTCGCCGTGGTGCTCGGCCTGGTGTGGCTGCTGCTGCTGCCCAACTCCGGCTACCTCATCACCGAGCTCAACCTCAACCACCGCCGCGAGGGCGAGCGCGTGCCCGAGTGGTACGACGTGCTGCTCGTCCTGGTGCTGGCGATGTCCGGCGTGCTGACGACCGTGCTCAACGTGTTCCTCATGGTGCTGGTGCTGCTCGTGGTCGGCGGGGACGACACCGCGGCCCCGGTGGCCGGCACGACGGCACGCGTCATCGAGGGCGTGCTCCTCGTGCTCGTCGCGTTCGGCATCTACCTGGGCCGGCACGTGCGCCTGAACTCCTGGGACGTCAAGCACCCCACGCACCTCGTCCGCAAGGTGCTCGGCCACCTGCGTGGGCCCGGCGCGGTCGGCAACGCGATCGGCTTCACGCTGCTCGGGGCCCTGTTCTTCGCGCTGATGTACCTGGTGATGATCGGCCCCGTGGTGCAGGGGCTCGTCGACGTGGAGTCGGTGCGGCAGAGCACGTCCTGACGTGCAGGGCGGGGTGACCTGGCGTCCAATGTGGCCATGACGACCAGCACGCGCCCCACCCGGGCGGCCCGGTGGGCGGCCGCGGCCGGTGCCGCCGCGGTCCTGGCCGGGTGCGGCGTCACCGTCCCCACGGACCCCGACGGCACGCTCACCGCCGTCCGCGGCGGGGAGCTGCGGGTCGGGGTCTCACCGCACGAGCCGTGGACCGCGGTGGGCCCCGACGGCGTCCCCACGGGCCTGGAGATCGACCTCGTCGAGGGGTTCGCGCAGCTGCTCGACACGGACGTCGTGTGGTCCACGGGCGGTGAGGAGGAGCTCGTCGACGACCTCGAGCGCGGTGGGCTCGACCTGGTCGTCGGGGGCTTCAGCGCATCGTCCCCGTGGACGTCGAAGGCCGCCGTGACCGTCGCGTACACCACCGTCACCGACGCCGACGGCAAGCCCGAGGGGCATGTCATGCTCACGCCGATGGGCGAGAACGCGTTCCTGGTCGAGCTCGAGCGCTACCTGCTGGACCAGGAGGTGGAGGCGCCGTGACCCAAGGGGCCGTGGAGCAGTCGTTCCGCTTCGGCAACACCGAGCTGCCGCCGGACGCCCGGGAGGCCGCCAGGCGGGCGAAGGTGCTGGCGTGGCTGACCATCGCGTTCCTCGTCACCGCGGTGACGTCGGTGTACCTCGTGATGGGCAGCTCGCAGGCCATGAAGGCCGCGTGGGCGGAGGACCTGCTGTCCTTCATCCCGCCGATCGCGTTCCTCGTGGCCCTGCGGGTGACCGGCCGGGTCCCCAGCGAGCAGCACCCGTACGGCTACCACCGGTCCGTGGGGATCGGGCACCTGGTCGCCGCGACCGCGCTGCTGACGATGGGCGCGTTCCTGGTGTTCGACTCGGTGTCGGGGCTGGTCGCCGGTGAGCACCCGCCCGTCGGGACGATCGTCGTGCTGGGGCACCAGATGTGGGCAGGCTGGCTGATGGTCGGCGTCCTGGCCTACACGTGCGTGCCGGCGGTGCTGCTGGGACGGGCCAAGATGCCGCTCGCCGAGCAGCTGCACGACCGGGTGCTGCACGCCGACGCCGACATGAACAAGGCGGACTGGATGACGGGCGTCGGCGGGATCGTCGGCGTGCTGGGCATCGGTGTCGGGCTGTGGTGGGCGGACTCCGCGGCCGCGCTGTTCATCTCCGCGAGCATCCTGCACGACGGGGTCAAGAACCTGCGCGTCGCCGTCACCGCGCTCATGGACGCGCGCGCGACGACGGTCGACGGGTCGGCGCCGCACCCGTTGGGCGAGCGCATCGACCGGAGCCTGCACGCCCTGCCGTGGGTCGCCCGGGCGGCGAGCCGCGTGCGGGACCTGGGGCACGTGTTCCACGTCGAGTCGTTCGTGGTGGGCCGCGACGGCATGCCGACGCACGCCCAGCTGCAGGAGGCGTGGGACGCCGTCACCGGGCTCGACTGGAAGGTCGAGGACCTGGTGGTCGTGCCGGTCGAGGAGCTGCCGGAGGAGCTGCTGCCGGGTGTGGCTCGGCGCCCCGAGCCCTCCTGAGACGCGCCCCGCGCGAGACCGGGATCCGCTGGCTCTCCGGGTGCCGTTCGGCGGGCTGTCCCGGTCTCGTGCGCGGCCCGTCCCGCTCCGTGACACCGACCCCCGCGCCCCCGGTCGGGGAATCGACGTGAGACGTCGCGGTGACGCCTGCGAGGATGGACGGTCGTGAGCCCGCCCGACCCGACCCCCACCGACGCCGCACCCGCCGAGGGTGCCGGCGGCGCCGGTGCGCGCACGGACGGCGGACGCAGCCGTCGCCGCCGGGGCGGTCGCGGAGGCGACACGGCCAGACGCGGCGAGGGCCGGGAGCCCGAGCGCGGTGCCGAGC
>JAEWEJ010000267.1 GCA_023389455.1 Actinomycetes bacterium
CGTCGAAGGTGCGCACGGCCGCGCCGCGGGCCCGGGCGCGGCGCACGGCGTCGTCGGACGGGTCGGGCGTGACGGTGCCCGCGGCCCCGTCGACGAGCAGCACGGTGCCCTCGGGGACGTCGAGGACGCCCGGGGCGGCGACCACGGCCGGGATCCCTCGTGAGCGCGCCAGGATCGCGGTGTGGGACGTCGGCCCGCCCGCCGCGGTGACGACCGCCAGGACGCGCTCGGCGTCGAGCGTCGCGGTGAGCGCCGGCGCCAGGTCCTGCGCGACCAGGACGTAGGGGTGCGACCGTACGGGAACCCCGGGCGCCTGCTGCCCCGTGAGATGCGCCACCAGCCGGTCGCGCACGTCGACGAGGTCGCGCACGCGCTCGGCCATGTACCCGCCGAGCTGCTCCAGCTCGGCCGCCACGGCCTCCGCGGCCTCCCACACGGCGCGCTCGGGCACCAGGTGCTCCTCGCGCACCCGCTGCTGGGCGTCCGCGACCAGTGACGGGTCGGCCGCCATCGCCGCGGTCGCGTACAGCAGCGCGGCGCTGTCGCCCTCCGCGGCCTGCGCGGCGGCGTCGAGCTCGTCGCGCACGGCACCCGCGGCGTGCGCGACCTGCTCGGCCGCGGCCTCGGTGTCGGACCCGGGCGCCAGTCGACGACCCGCCGGCGGTTCGGCCACGGCGTCCGGGAGGCGGACGGCGGGGCCGACCACGCGTCCCGGGCTCACGCCGATGCCGGTGACGACGTTGGTGCTGCCCACCCGAACCTCCTCGGTACCCGCCGGCGTCGAGGGGACGGTCGTGCGGCCGCCGTCGTCGCCGTGCCCCCGCAGTCTGGCGTGGTCCGACGCGTGGGTCCACACGGTCGCGCGCGGCGCGACCCGGCCGCCCTCGTCGTCCCGAGGCGGTCGGTCGCCGGGCCCGGGAGCCGCGGGGCGGCGGTAGCCTTGACCCACGACCGCGCACGCCCGGTCGATGCCCGGCGGCGACCGCCGGCGCACCCGGGCAGCCGGCGACCACGACCTCAGGGAGCGCCATTGAGCAAGGCAGAGCAGATCCTGGCCGCACTGGGCGGCGAGGACAACGTCGTCGACCTCGAGCCGTGCATCACCCGGCTGCGCGTCGAGGTCGGTGACGTCGACCTCGTCGACGAGGCGGCGCTCAAGGCGAGCGGGGCGTTCGGCGTCGTCCGCTCCGGGCGCATCGTGCAGGTCATCGTCGGTCCCGAGGCGGACAACCTGGCCGCCGAGCTCGACAACCTGCGCTAGACGCCGGTGACGCAGCTGCGGCTCGCGAGCCCCGTGCCCGGGGTCGTGCGGCCGCTGACGGCCGTCCCCGACCCGGTCTTCGCCGAGCAGATGGTCGGGCCGGGGCTCGCGATCGAGCCGGACCGCACCGGCCGGCAGGACGTGCTCGCGCCGTGCGACGGCGTGGTCGGTGCGCTGCACCCGCACGCGTTCGCGCTGGAGACGGGCGACGGGCGCGCCGTCCTCGTGCACGTCGGCATCGACACCGTGACCCTCGCGGGCCAGGGGTTCGTCCTCCACGTCGAGCGTGGCCAGCAGGTGCGCCCGGGGGAGCGGGTGCTCACGTGGTCGCCGGTCGACGTCGCGGCGTCGGGTCTGTCCACGCTGTGCCCCGTGGTCGCGCTGCAGGCCGACGCGGACGACCTCGAGCTCCTCGTCGCCGAGGGCGAGCAGGTCGCCGCCGGCCGTCCCGTGCTGGGGTGGACGGCCGGCTGACGGCGGTCAGTCCGTCGCCGGGCGCGGCGGGTCGCGTCGCTCCACGACGTCGTGCACCGGGGTGTCGTGCGGGTCCCGCGGGGGTTCCGTCGACGCGGGCGCGGGTCGGTCGTCGCCGTCCGCCGTGCCCTCCGCCGTCCCTGCGTCCGACGCCGTCGGCCCCGGCGCCGCGTCCGTCGTCACGTCGCCCGCGGCGTCACCGGTCGGTGCCCGCCCCAGCCGCTCCTGGTGGGCGACCAGCGCGTCGCGCTGCCCCGCGAGCGGCACGCCCGCGCTCTGCAGCGCCCGCCGGACGGCCACCCGCAGGTGACGGGCCACCTCCCACTGCATGGCCGGGGCGGTCCGCACGGACAGGCGCAGCCCCACCGCGTCGGCCGCGAGCTTCTCGGCGCCCGTGACCTCCGGCTCGCCCTGCAGGTACGCGCCCACGACGGGGTCGGCGGCGACGGTGCGCGCCGCCTCGGAGAGCAGGCCGCGGGCCTCGTCCAGGTCGACGAAGTAGTCCACGTCCACCTCGACCACGGCGGTGCTGAACCCCTGGGTCTTGTTGCCGACGCGCACGATCGACCCGTTGGGGACGTACCAGAGCGTGCCGCTGTCGTCCCGCACCTTCGTCACGCGCAGGCCGACGTTCTCCACGGTCCCGGTCGCGGGGCCGGCGTCGATGACGTCCCCGACGCCGTACTGGTCCTCGAGCAGCATGAACAGGCCGGACAGGAAGTCCTTGACCAGGCTCTGCGCGCCGAAGCCCACCGCCACGCCCACGATCCCCGCGGACGCGATGAACGGCGCCAGGTTGATGTTCAGGGCGTCGAGCACCAGCAGCGCGGCGATCGAGCCGACGACGATCGACGCGGTCGAGCGCAGCACGGACCCGATGGTCCGCGCACGTTGCGCACGCCGCGCCGTGGCCAGCGGGTTCGCCTTGAGCAGGACGGAGCCGACCTCGGACCGGCTGATCGGGCGCAGCACGCCGCGCTCGACGACGGGCTCGCCCTCGGCCACGTGGCGCGTCACGCCGGAGATCGTGCGTCGCAGCAGCAGCAGGACCAGGGCGCTGATGACGAGGATGAGGACGATGCGCAGCGGGACGCCCACGAACCAGCTCCACCAGTCGCCGAGCCACGTGGGCCAGCTGTCGCCGGCGGGCTTGGTCAAGGGCGGTGGCGTCACCTCGGCGGTCGCGGTCGGTGCGGTGGTCGTCGGGGACGGGACGGGGGACGTGACCGGGAACCTCATGCGTCCGCGACCTCCAGCAGACCGGTGCGGTCGGCGACGAGCTGCAGCTGCTCGGCCGACAGCCCGATCGTGCGCGACAGGGCGCGCGCCCCGTGGCCCACGCCGACCTCGCGGCGGACCAGCACCGGTCGTTCCACCGGGTCGGACGACGTGGCCGCCTGCAGCGCCGCGGCGAGCTTGCGGGCGTGCAGCGGGTCGACGCGGGAGTCGCCCTCGAAGACCGTGAACAGCACCGCGGGGTACGCGGTGCCGTCGACGACGCGGTGGTACGGCGAGTACCCGAGCAGCCAGTCGAGCTCCTCGGGGACGTCGGCGTCGCCGTACTCCTCGGTCCACGTCACGCCGAGGCCGAAGCGCTGGTAGCGCACCATGTCGAGCAGGGGCGCCGAGCAGACGGCCGCCGCCCACAGGTCCGGGCGCTGCGTCACCGCCGCGCCGACCAGCAGGCCGCCGTTCGACCCGCCCCAGCAGGCCAGCATGTCCGTGGTGGTCCACCCGGTGGCGACCAGGTGCTCGGCCACCGCGTGGAAGTCGTCGAAGACGTGCTGCTTGTGCGCGCGCATGCCGTCGCGGTGCCAGTCCTCGCCCTCCTCGCCGCCGCCGCGCAGGTTGGCCACGACGTACACGCCGCCGGCCTCGACCCAGGCGAGCGTGGTCGCGGAGTACGCCGGGTCCAGGCTGACCTGGAAGCCGCCGTAGCCGTAGAGCACGGTGGGTGCCGGCGCGAGCGGGCGTCCCTGGGCGTCCAGCCGGTCCCCGCGTGCCAGGACGAACGCCCGCACGGTCGTGCCGTCCGCGCTGGTCACCTCGATCTGGCGGGCGCGCACGTCCGGGACGTCGGGCAGCGCCCCGGGGGGTGCCGCCCACAGCGCCACCTCACCCGTCGGGGCGTGGTACCGGTGCACGCGGGGCACGGTGACGTGGTCGGTGTACGAGAACCAGACGTCGGGGCCGCCCTCGGGGCGCGTCACCAGGCCGGAGACCGACCCCAGGCCCGGCAGCGGGACCTGTCCGGTGCGGGCGCCGGTGCGCGGGTCGTGCACCGTGACCTCGCTGACGGCGTGCCGCCGCCACGAGGCGAGCAGCGCCGTCGGTGCCGCGGGATCACCGTCGTCGACGAGCGCCACGTCCTCCAGCACCGCCACGTCGTCCTGCGGCAGCAGGGTCACCCAGTGCTCGACGCCGGGCGTCGCGGGGTCCGTGACCGCCAGCCGGCCGCGCGGCGCGTCGAGGTCGGTGTGCACGTACAGGCGCCCGTCGCGCCCCACCCAGGCACCGACCTCCGCGTCCAGGCCGACGGCGACCTCGACGAACGACGGCGCCTCCGGCCCACCGGGGCCCGTCAGGTCGGCGATCCACACGTCGGTGCGCGGCGCCGTGCCCGCCGACGCGGACACCAGCAGCCACCGCCCGTCGCGGCTGACCTGCACGCCGTAGTACGTGGTCATGTCCAGACCCGCGCCGAAGACCTCGACGTCGTGCTCGGGCGACTCCCCGACGCGGTGCAGCCACACCCGCCGGTGGTACTGCTGCTCGTCGGCGGGCAGCAGGTCCGGCGCGAGCCGCCGCACGTAGAAGAACGCCTCGCCGCCGGGCAGCCAGGCGACGGGGGAGTACCGGGCGCGGTCGACCGGCCCGTCGACCAGGCGGCCGGTGGCCACGTCCAGCACGTGCAGCACGCTCTCCTCGGTGCCGCCGTGCGACACCTGGTACGCCAGCAGGTGCCCCTCCTTGGACGGCTGCCACGCGTCCAGCGTCGTCGTGCCCGTCGCGTCCAGGGCGAGCGGGTCGACCAGCACGCGCTCGTGCTCGATCCCGTCGGTGTCCCGCTCGGCCACGACCACCACGGCGTGCTCCTGGTCGCCCGCGCGTCGGGTGAAGAACCGGCGGTCGCCGCGCCAGGCCGGCGCACCGACGAACCCGGCGCCGAGCAGCGCGTGCAGCCGGGACCGCAGCGTCTCGTCGGCGAACGGTGTCCCTGCGGCCCGCTGCGCGAGCCCGGCACGGTAGGCCGCGTACAGGTCGTCCTGCTCCCGCGACCACCTCGCGGTCCGCTCGTCGTCGGGGTCCTCGAGCGTCCGGTAGGGGTCCGCGACCGCGCGCCCGTGCAGGTGCTCGACGAGGTCGGTGCGGGGTGCCGGGGGGTACGCGACGGGCGTCGGGGTCGGGCTCGGGGTGGCGGGCAGCGGCTCGGTCGTCACGGTGCCCCAGGCTACGGCCCGGGCACCGCCGGTGCGTGGTCCGTGGGGGCGGTGCCGGCGCTCCCGGGCGCTGTCGCAGCCGGGCTCTGGCAGGATCGAGGTGTGCCAGACACGACCATGCACGAGGACCTCTGGCGGCTCGCCGCCGCCTACGACGTCGTGCCGGCGTACCGCGGCCACGACGGGCACGACCACGAGGCGTCCGACGAGACGGTGGTGCGCGTGCTCGCAGCCCTGGGCGTCGACGCGTCGTCGCCCGAGCGCGTCGCGCTCGCGCTCGCGCACGTGGAGAACACGCCCTGGCGGCGCGTGCTGCCGCCGGTCGTCGTGCTGCGGCAGGGGCGCTCGGCGCAGGTGCCGGTGCACGTGACGCACGGCGACCCCGTCGAGGTGTGGCTGGAGCTCGACCCCGAGGTCGGCGGCGGACGCCGCGAGGTCACGCAGCTGGACGTGGTGGTCGAGCCGCGGACCGTCGACGGGCGGCTCGTGGGGTGCGCGACGTTCGCGCTGCCGGACGACCTGCCGCTGGGCTGGCACGAGATCCGCGCGGAGGGCCCCAGCGCGCACGCGCACAGCCCGGTCGTCGTGACGCCGGACCGCCTCGAGCTGCCCCAGCGGCTGCAGGACGGTCGCGTCTGGGGCGTCATGGCGCAGCTCTACTCGGTGCGCTCCCGCGCGTCGTGGGGCGTGGGTGACCTCGCCGACCTCACCGAGCTCGGGTGGCTCGCCGCGCACCGCTGGCACGCGGACTTCGTGCTCGTGAACCCCCTGCACGCCGCCGAGCCGGTCGAGCCGCTCACGCCCAGCCCGTACCTGCCGACGACCCGTCGCTTCGTGAACCCGCTGTACATCCGCGTGGAGGACGTGCGCGAGACCGCCTACCTGTCGGCAGCCGACCGGGCGCTGGTCGAGTGGGCCGCCGAGCCGGTGCTCGCCCTCGACGCGGACCCCGGGCCGATCGACCGCGACGCCGCCTGGGCGGCGAAGCGCTCCGCGCTCGAGGTGGTGTTCGCCCACCCGCGCTCCGCCGCGCGACAGGCGGCGTTCGACGCCTTCGTCGAGGAGCAGGGTGAGGGGCTGCGGGAGTTCGCCCTGTGGTGCGCGCTCGTCGAGCGGTACGGGCCGGTGAGCGGCTGGTCGGAGGACCTGCGCGACCCGCTGTCCGACGCCGTCGCCGCGGCGGCCGTCGAGCTGGCCGACCGGGTCGAGTTCTGGTCCTGGCTGCAGTGGGTGGCCGACGAGCAGCTCGAGCACGCCCAGCGCGTCGTGCGCGACGGCGGCATGGCGCTGGGGATCATGCACGACCTCGCGGTCGGCGTGCACCCCGAGGGCGCGGACGCGTGGGCGCTGCGCGAGGTGCTGGCCACCGGCGCGTCGGTGGGTGCCCCGCCCGACATGTACAACCAGCAGGGGCAGGACTGGTCGCAGCCGCCGTGGCACCCCGAGGCGCTGGCTCGGGCCGCGTACCGGCCCTACCGCGACATGCTGCGCACCGTGCTGCGGCACGCGGGTGCGATCCGCATCGACCACGTGCTGGGCCTGTTCCGCCTGTGGTGGGTGCCGCTGGGCAACTCGCCGCGCGACGGGGCCTACGTGCGGTACGACCACGACGCGCTCGTCGGGATCCTCGCGCTCGAGGCGCACCGCGCCGGCGCGGTCGTCATCGGCGAGGACCTCGGGACCGTCGAGCCGTGGGTGAGCGACTACCTCTCGGAGCGCGGCATCCTCGGCACCTCGGTGCTGTGGTTCGAGCAGGAGCACGACGGCCGCCCCCGCCCGCCCGAGCACTACCGCCGCCTCGCGCTGGCGACCGTCACCACGCACGACCTGCCGCCGACCGCGGGGTACCTGGCGGAGGAGCACGTGACGCTGCGCGACCGGCTGGGGCTGCTGTCGACCCCGGTCGAGCAGGTGCGGGCCGAGGCCGCGGCCGAGCGGGAGCGGATGATCGAGGCCCTGCGGCAGCGCGACCTGCTGGGCCACGACCCCAGCGAGCGCGAGGTCGTCGAGGCGCTGCACCGCTGGGTCGCCGCGACGCCGGCCGTGCTGCACGGCGTCTCGCTGGCCGACGCGGTGGGGGAGCGACGGGCGCAGAACCAGCCCGGCACGGACCGCGAGTACCCGAACTGGAAGGTGCCGCTGGCCGACGGGACGGGGCAGGTCGTGCTCCTGGAGGACCTGTTCACCAACGCCCGCGCCCAGTCGCTCGCCGACGTGATGGGCGAGTGACGCCCCCGCTGCACCGCGTGCGGGTGGTCGGGACGTCGGGCTCCGGCAAGACCACGTTCGCGCGACGCCTCGCCCGCGCGCTCGACGCGCCCCACGTCGAGCTCGACGAGGTGTTCTGGGGTCCGGGCTGGGTCAAGCGCGACGTCGCCGAGGCGCACGCGGACCTGCGGGCGCGGACGTCCGGCCCCGCCTGGGTGGTCGACGGCAACTGGGACTCGCGGCTCGGCGACCTGCTCGACGGTGCGGACGCCGTGGTCTGGCTCGACCACCCGCGGCGCACCGTGATGGCGCGCGTGGTGCGGCGCACGCTGCGCCGCGGCCTCACGCGCGAGGAGCTGTGGCACGGCAACCGGGAGAGCCTGGCGAACCTGCGGCACCTCGACCCCCACCGCAACATCGTGCGGTGGGCCTGGACGTCGTACCCCCGCGTGACCGAGCGGTACGCCGCGCGGGCCGGCGACCCGCGCCTGGTGCGGCTGCGCGGACCGCAGCAGGCCGAGGCGTGGCTGCGGGCTGTGGAGCGGCGCGGCACCGCCGGCTGATCCCGCCGGCGCCCGGGGAC
>JAEWEJ010000290.1 GCA_023389455.1 Actinomycetes bacterium
GCTCGAGATCACCGAGCGCTGGCCGATCCACCGCAAGCCCCCGGCCTTCGACCAGCTCGAGTCGAAGACGCAGATGTTCGAGACCGGCATCAAGGTCATCGACCTGCTCACCCCGTACGTCCAGGGCGGCAAGATCGGCCTGTTCGGCGGTGCCGGTGTCGGCAAGACCGTCCTCATCCAGGAGATGATCCAGCGCGTCGCGCAGGACCACGGCGGTGTCTCGGTGTTCGCCGGCGTCGGCGAGCGCACCCGTGAGGGCAACGACCTCATCGTCGAGATGGAGGAGGCGGGCGTCTTCGACAAGACCGCCCTCGTCTTCGGCCAGATGGACGAGCCCCCGGGCACGCGTCTGCGCGTCGCCCTGTCCGCGCTGACGATGGCGGAGTACTTCCGCGACGTCCAGAAGCAGGACGTGCTCCTCTTCATCGACAACATCTTCCGCTTCACGCAGGCGGGCTCCGAGGTGTCGACGCTGCTCGGCCGCATGCCGTCCGCGGTCGGCTACCAGCCGAACCTCGCGGACGAGATGGGCCAGCTGCAGGAGCGCATCACCTCGACGCGTGGTCACTCGATCACGTCGCTCCAGGCGATCTACGTGCCCGCCGACGACTACACCGACCCGGCGCCGGCCACGACGTTCGCGCACCTCGACGCGACGACCGAGCTCAGCCGTGAGATCGCGTCGCGCGGTCTGTACCCGGCCGTCGACCCGCTGGCCTCGACCAGCCGCATCCTCGACCCGCGGTACGTCGGCCAGGAGCACTACGACGTCGCGACGCAGGTCAAGCAGATCCTGCAGCGCAACAAGGAGCTCCAGGACATCATCGCGATCCTCGGTGTCGACGAGCTCTCGGAGGAGGACAAGACGATCGTCGCGCGTGCGCGCCGCATCCAGCAGTTCCTCTCCCAGAACACCTACATGGCCGAGAAGTTCACCGGTGTCGTCGGATCCACGGTGCCGGTCTCGGAGACCGTCGAGGCGTTCAAGAAGATCGCCGAGGGCGAGTTCGACCACATCGCGGAGCAGGCGTTCTTCAACATCGGTGGCCTCGAGGACCTCGAGCGCAACTGGGCCCGCATCCAGAAGGAGTACGGCGTCTGAGCCTGCAGGCCAGACGACGTACGGTAGGACTCAGGAGGCAGCACGATGGCTCAGCTCGAGGTGGACGTCGTCGCGGCGGACGGCAAGGTGTGGTCCGGAACAGCACGTCAGGTCTCGGCCCCCGCAGCCGATGGTGACATCGGCATCCTCGCGGGGCACACGCCGATCCTGTCGGTGCTGCGCCCCGGCGCGGTCCGCGTGGTGCCCGCAGGGGGCGGTGCGCCGCTGTCCTGGTACGTCGACGGCGGGTTCCTGTCGGTCGACTCCGACCAGGTGACGGTGGTGGTCGACTCGGTGAGCGAGACGGCCCCCGCCGGCGCCGGGCACTGACGCGACGGACGTCGGCATGGAGGTCGCGGCGTGAGCGGTGCGGCGTGGTTCGGCGCTGTCGCGGCGCTCATCCTCCTCGTCGGTCTCGTCGGCATCCTGTGGCTGTCCCGGATCCGTACGCTGACGCGTCGGGTCGGGTCGTTCCAGTGCCGTCTGTTCGGGGCGAGCGCGGACGGCCGGTCCGCCCGGGGTGTCGCGCAGTACGGGTCGGCGACGCTGTACTGGTGGCGGCGGGCGTCCGTCGTCCCGCGGCCGGCGCGGACCTGGTCGCGGGGCAGCATCGAGGTGCTCGAGCGCACGGTGCTCCCGGTGGTGCCCGGCCGGCCGCAGGCCGTCGTGGCGCGCTGCCGGGTCGCACCGGCGACGGGCGGCGCCGCCCGCGAGATCAGGCTGCAGATGTCGGCCGACGCCTACGCGGGGTTCACGTCGTGGCTCGAGGCCACGCCGTCGCGCGTGGGCAAGGTCTTCTGACCGCAGCAGCTGAGGAGGAGCGCGGATGCGCCTGGTGGTGGCGGAGTGCGCCGCGCGGTACACGGGTCGACTGTCGGCACACCTGCCGCGGGCGCGGCGTCTGGTCGTGGTCAAGGCCGACGGTTCGGTCCTGCTGCACTCGGACGGCGGCTCGTACAAGCCGCTGAACTGGATGAGCCCGCCGTGCTCCCTGACCGTCGGGGAGCCCGACGACGAGCAGCGTGAGGCCGGTGTCACGCAGGTGTGGACGGTCCAGCACGCGAAGTCGGACGACCGGCTGGTCATCGACCTGTACGAGGTGCACCACGACTCGGCCCACGAGCTGGGGGTCGACCCGGGCCTGGTGAAGGACGGCGTCGAGGCGCACCTGCAGGAGCTGCTCGCGGCGCAGATCGCCCTGCTCGGCAGCGGCCACACCCTGGTGAGGCGTGAGTACCCAACCGCGATCGGCCCGGTGGACATCCTGGCGAAGTCGCCGGACGGCGGCAGCGTGGCCGTCGAGATCAAGCGGCGTGGTGACATCGACGGCGTCGAGCAGCTCACCCGGTACCTCGAGCTGCTGAACCGGGACCCGCGGCTGTCGCCGGTGCGCGGCGTGTTCGCCGCCCAGGAGATCAAGCCGCAGGCGCGGGTGCTGGCGACCGACCGCGGCATCGCGTGCCTCGTGCTCGACTACGACGCCATGCGCGGGGTCGACGACGTCGACTCGCGCCTGTTCTGACCGTGCGTCCCGTGGCGGGCCCACGCCCCGGTGACGCACGCGTCGCCGGCGGCACGGCCGTGACCCGATGACCCGGAACTGGACCGCCCCGGCGGTCGCCGGCGTCGTCGCGGCCGTGCTGACCGTGTGGCTCGTCCGCGCGCTGCTGGTGCTGCTCGCGAGCGGCGCGGGGCCGCAGGTCGTGAGCGTGCCGACGCGCCTGCTGCTGCTCGCGGCCGGCCCCGCGGTGCTCTGCGCCGTGCCCCTCGTCCTCGTGGCGCGCGCGGTCCTGGCCCGGGCCGGTCGCTCGCTCGGGGTCTACGCCCTGCTCGGGCTCGTGAGCGGTGCGCTCGTCGGCGCGGTGCAGGCGGGCGTCCTGGTCTCGGCGTGGCCGTGGCAGACGGGGGACCTGGCGGGCGACCTGCTCGGGCTGCCGGCGCTCGGCGGCCTCGTCGGAGGGGTCGTCGCCGGGCTCGTGCGACGGCGCGCGTCCCGCGCGGCGCCGCGCGGTACGCAGGGCCCGCC
>JAEWEJ010000405.1 GCA_023389455.1 Actinomycetes bacterium
CGCCGCGCCCGGGGTCACGCCGCGTCGTCGACGCCGCCCTCCGCCGCCGGGCTCGCCGGGGCCAGCGCCGAGGACAGCCGCGCCACGCCGAACTCGAACGCCTCAGCGACGTCACCTCCCAGCCGGAAGGCCCCTGCCAGCTCCATCGTGAGGAACCCCGTCGCCCAGGCGGTCACCAGCCGGGCCGCGTCGAGCGCCTGCTCCGACCCCACCAGGTCCGCCGCGACCCGCAGCACGGGCGCGCTGGCGCGCTCGAGCGCTGCGGGGTCCGCGCCGAGGGACTGCATCAGCCGGAAGCCCTCGGGCCGCTCGTGCGCGAACGCCCGGAAGGCCCGCGCCAGCCCGGCCACCGTCGGCTCGGCGGCCGCGAGCCGCTCCCCCAGCTCCTCGACCGTGGCGGCGGCGACCAGGCCGAGCAGCGCGTCGCGGTCCCGCACGCGCTTGTAGAGCGACGGTGCGCGCACCCCCACCCGCTCCGCGACGGCCTGCATGGTCAGGCGCGACGGCCCGCCGGCCTCGAGCAGATCGCGACCGGCGGCGACGATGTCGGCGAGCGACGTGCGTTCCGGCGTCGGCATGCACCCTCCTAAGGCTATTGACGTTAGCCATGAAGGCTAAGTACGTTAGCCATCTAACCACGGACGCCCCGGGAGGACCCATGAAGCTCGGCCCGCACCTGCACCGCATCGGCAACGACGTCGTCGCCGTCCACCTCGTCGACACCCCCGAGGGCGTGACGATCATCGACGCCGGGCTCGCCGGCCACTGGCGCGAGCTGCTCGCCGAGCTGCGCGTGATGGGCCGCACGCTCGACGACGTCCGCGGGGTCGTCCTGACGCACGGCGACACCGACCACCTCGGCTTCGCCGAGCGGCTGCGCCGGGACCACGGCGTGCCGGTCCACGTCCACGCCGCCGACGCGGACCGCGCGCGTGGCGGCGGCGACAAGCCCAAGCCCGCGTCGACCTCCTGGCGTCTCGGCGCCGTCCTCGGGTTCGCCGCCTACGCCCTGCGCAAGGGCGGCTGGCGCACCCGCTACCTCACCGAGGTGGTGGAGGTGCAGGACGGCGACGTCCTGGACCTGCCCGGCGCACCCCGCGTCGTCTCGATGCCCGGGCACTCCCCCGGCAGCATCGCCGTGCACGTCCCGGTCGCCGACGCCGTCTTCGTCGGCGACGCCCTGACGACGCGCGACGTGCTCACCGGCCGGACGGGTCCGCAGCCGGCGCCGTTCACGGACGACCCGGCGCTCGCGCTGGCCTCGCTGGAGCGGCTGACCGGCCTGGCGGCGGGCTGGCTGGTCCCCGGCCACGGCGCCCCGTGGCGGGGGGACCTGGCCGACGCGCAGGCCGCCGTGCGACGGGCCGCCGCGCGCTGACCCGGCATGCGCTGACCCGGCACGCGCTGACCCGGCACGCCCGGTGGCCCCTGGTCACGGACCCCGGGGCCATGGCGCGACGCCGTCAGACCAGCAGCCCGATGACGAGCGCGACGACCCCCAGCAGCGGCAGCAGCCCCTGCGAGCGTGCGGCCGATGCCTTGCTGCGGTCCGACAGCAGCAGCACCACCGCCGCCGCGACCATCGACCCGGCACCCGCGAGCACCAGCGCCGAGCCGACCGCGAGGTGGCCGGCCGCGACGAGGACGATCCCGACGGCGACGACGACGGCCAGGAACAGGTTGTAGAAGCCCTGGTTGTAGGCCAGGGCCCGGGTCGCCTGCGCCTCCTCGGGGCTCGTCCCGAAGATGCGGCGGGCCCGCGGCGTCGTCCACGCCACCGACTCCAGCCAGAAGATGTACACGTGCA
Source organism: Actinomycetes bacterium (assembly GCA_023389455.1). Taxonomy (GTDB): domain Bacteria; phylum Actinomycetota; class Actinomycetes; order Actinomycetales; family Cellulomonadaceae; genus Cellulomonas. The sequence goes on from JAEWEJ010000405.1 coordinate 1,808, forward strand.
CGAGCGCGGCGAGGCCCGCCAGCACCAGACCGACGACGACCATCCCCGACCCCCTCGCCCCGGGCCGCCCGGCACCGCCCGCGCCTCCATGGTGGACCAGCCGGCCGCCCAGGGCGACGCGGCGGCGGCCGCGCACCGTCCCCACCCGCACCGTCCCACCCGTGCCGCCCGCACGCACCGGCCCCGCACCACGGGCCCGGTGCGCACCTCGAGCCGTCTCCCGGTGCCCCGGAGCACCACGGCCCGCACCACCTCCCGGACCAACTCCGCCGGCCGGCGTCGATCCCGGCCCGCCGGGTACGGATGCTGGACGGTGGCGGACGAACCCTGTCCGTCATCACGAGGAGGACCGTGATGAGCAGGAGAACCGGTACCGCCCTCCCCGAGGTCCCGCGCGGACGGGACGACGACCTCGCCGTGGCGCTCGGCGTCGCGCGTGACGACGTCCCCGCCCTGTGCCTGCCGCCGATCGCGCGGCGGGCCGTGCCCGGCATGTCGCCGTTGGAGGCGTCCGGCTGGGCCGCGGGCACCCGGGTGGGCTCCGGTCAGCAGCCGGTGCGGTAGCGGCGGCGGGGTCGCCCGACCGGTGGCCCTCCGCGCGGCACGCAGGCCGCACGCCGGTCACCCGACGACGTGCGGTGGCGTGATGTCGGAGATGCTGTGGGGGTGTCGGTGCACCGGCACCCCCACAGTCCCGGCACCCCCACAGTCACGTCCCCCCGGAAAAGGACCCCATGTCCACGCTCTTCTCCCCGCTGACCGTGCGCGGCACGACGTTCGCCCACCGCGTGTGGATGGCGCCCATGTGCCAGTACTGCGCTCCCGCCGACGGCCCGGAGGCGGGTGCACCCACGGACTGGCACCTGCAGCACTACGGCGCGCGCGCGGCGGGGGGCGCGGCGCTCGTGATCGTGGAGGCCACAGCGGTGCTCCCGGAGGGGCGCATCAGCCCGTTCGACCTCGGCCTGTGGGACGACGCCCAGGTCGCGGCCCACCGGCGGGTCGTCGAGCTCGTGCACTCGCAGGGCGCGAAGGCGGGGGTCCAGCTCGCCCACGCCGGCCGCAAGGCCAGCACCGACGCGCTCTGGAACGGCGGCGGGCCCGTGCCCCCCGACGCCGGTGGCTGGCCGGTGGTCGGGCCCAGCGCGGTGCCGTTCTCCGACGGCAGCCCGACGCCGCGACCGCTGACCACCGAGGACGTGGCCGACGTCGTCGAAGCGTTCGCCGCCGCCGCCCGGCGCGCCGTCGCCGCGGGCTACGACGTGGTCGAGCTGCACGCCGCGCACGGCTACCTGCTGCACCAGTTCTGCTCGCCGGACTCGAACCTGCGGGACGACCGGTACGGCGGGACCTTCGAGAACCGCACCCGCCTGGCGCGCGAGGTCACGTCCGCGGTCCGCGCCGCCCTCCCCGACGAGGCTCCGCTGCTGGTGCGGGTCTCGGCGACCGACTGGGTCGAGCCCGCGGGGTGGACGGCCGACGACACCGTGCGCCTCGCCCGGGACCTCGCGCCGCTGGGCGTCGACATGGTGCACGTCTCCACCGGGGGCAACCTGCCGGGTGTCCACGTGCCCGTCGAGCCGGGCTACCAGGTGCCGTTCGCCGCGCGCGTGCGTGCCGAGGCGGGTGTGCCGACCGTCGCGGTGGGCGCGATCACCGACCCCGCGCACGCCGAGCGCGTGGTCGCCGAGGGGTCCGCGGACGCCGTCGCGCTGGCGCGTCCCCTGCTGGTCGACCCGTTCTGGCCGCGCCGGGCGGCCGCCGCCCTCGGCGCCGAGGTGTCGCTGCCGCGCCAGTACGAGCGGGCCCGCGCCC
>JAEWEJ010000014.1 GCA_023389455.1 Actinomycetes bacterium
GCGGCGCTCGAGGCGCTGCTCGAGACGAGCTGGGAGGGCCCGCTGCTGGGCCGCGCCCCCGAGCTGGCCGGAGGGGCAGCCTGATGAGCACGACGACCGACGTCGACCTGGTCGACTACGACGACGCGGTGGCCCGGTTCGACCCGGTCATCGGCATCGAGGTGCACGTCGAGCTGGGCACCCGGACCAAGATGTTCGACGGCGCCGAGCAGTTCTTCGGCGAGGAGCCGAACACGCAGATCACGCCGACCAGCCTGGGCCTGCCCGGCGCGCTGCCGGTGGTGAACGGGACCGCCGTGGAGTACGCCATCCGCATCGGCCTGGCGCTGAACTGCTCGATCGCGGAGTCCTGCCGGTTCGCCCGCAAGAACTACTTCTACCCGGACGTCCCGAAGAACTTCCAGACGTCGCAGTACGACGAGCCCATCGCTTACGAGGGCTTCGTCGACGTCGAGCTGGAGGACGGCACGACGTTCCGCGTCGAGATCGAGCGCGCCCACATGGAGGAGGACGCCGGCAAGAACACGCACGTCGGCGGCGCCACCGGGCGCATCCACGGCGCGGAGTACTCGCTGGTCGACTACAACCGCGCCGGCGTGCCGCTGGTCGAGATCGTCACCAAGCCCATCACGGGTGCGGGGGAGCGGGCGCCCGAGGTCGCGCGTGCCTACGTGCAGACCCTGCGCGACATGTTCCGCGCGCTCGGCGTGTCCGAGGCCCGCATGGAGCGCGGCAACGTGCGCGCCGACGTCAACGTGTCGCTGCGGCCCACGCCGGCCGACGCGCTGGGCACCCGCACCGAGACGAAGAACGTCAACTCGTTCCGGTCGGTCGAGCGGGCCGTGCGCTACGAGATCAGCCGTCAGGCGGCGATCCTCGACGCCGGCGGCGCGATCGTGCAGGAGACGCGGCACTGGCACGAGGACACGGGCATCACCACGGCCGGGCGCGTGAAGTCCGACGCCGAGGACTACCGGTACTTCCCGGAGCCCGACCTCGTGCCGATCGTGCCGGACCGCGCGTGGATCGAGGAGATCCGCGCCGCCCTGCCCGAGCTCCCTGCGGCGCGTCGTCGCCGGCTGCAGGGCGAGTGGGGCTACGCCGACGCCGAGATGCGCGACGTCGTCAACGCGGGGGCGGTCGAGCTGATCGAGGCGACCGTGGCCGCGGGTGCGAGCCCGGCAGCCGCCCGCAAGTGGTGGATGGGCGAGCTGGCCCGCACGGCCAAGCAGCAGGAGACCGAGCTGGCGGACCTGCCGATCACGCCTGCGCAGATCGGTGCGCTGCAGCGGCTCGTCGACGCCGGGCGGATCAACGACAAGCTGGCGCGTCAGGTGCTCGAGGGCGTCCTGGCGGGTGAGGGCGACCCGGAGCAGGTCGTCGTCGCGCGCGGCCTGGAGGTCGTCTCGGACGACGGACCGCTGCTCGAGGCCATCGACGCGGCGCTCGCCGCGCAGCCCGACATCGCCGAGAAGATCCGCGGCGGCAACCTCGGCCCCGTGGGCGCGATCATCGGCGCCGTCATGAAGGCCACGCGCGGGCAGGCCGACGCCGGCCGCGTCCGCGAGCTCGTGCTGGAGCGCGTCTCCGGCTGAGCGGGTGACCGACGCCGTCGCTGGCGTGCGTCGTGTCGGAGGGGTCCCGGTCGTCCGGGTTCCGTACGATGCGACGCACGCCGGAGGGTGTCGGGGAGGGTGCCCGCGAGGCGGGTGCCGCGGCGAGCGCGACGGAGGAGACGATGCAGAAGCCCACCCTGCAGGGCGAGATGATCGTCCTGCGCCCGATCCGTCCCGACGACTCCGACGCGATGTGGGACATGCTCGACGACGCCGAGGGCAACCGGCTGACCGGCACCGTGCGCACGTTCACGCGCGAGGAGGTCGACGCCTGGTGCGCGAGCCGCGAGACGGCCGAGGGCCGGTACGACTTCGCCGTCACGGCGTTCGGTGACGACGAGTACCGCGGCGAGATCGTGCTCACCGACGTCGACGAGGACCTGCGCTGCGCGAGCCTGCGCCTGGCGATGCGCCCGCAGTACCGCGGGCGCGGGTACGGCACGGAGGCCATCGAGCTGGTGCTCGGGTTCGCGTTCGACGGGCTCGACCTGCACCGCGTCGAGCTCGAGGCGCTGAGCATCAACACGCGCGCGGTGTCGTTGTACGAGAACATCGGCTTCCGGCGCGAGGGCCGCCGGCGCGACGCGTACCGCGACGGCACCGGCTGGTGCGACGCGGTGACGATGTCGATGCTGGAGGACGAGTACCGCGCCGGCCGCGTGGGGTCCTGACCCTCCCGTGCTGACCGTCACCGTCCCCGACGAGGACCTGCTGGACCGCCTCGCGGACCTCGCCGCGGCGCACCCGGACGACCTGCGGCTGGTCCGCTGGGACCTGTCCGGCCCGCTCGACGCGGCCACCGCGGCCGAGGTCGACCTGGTCGTGGTGCCGCACTACTTCGTGCGCCCCGGCGGCTTCGACCTGCTGCGGGACCTGCCGAACCTGCGGTACGTGCAGCTGCCCAGCGCGGGCTACGAGCACGCGCGTCCGCACCTGCCGTCCGGCGTGGTGCTGTGCAACGGCCGCGGCGTGCACGACGCGGGCACCGCGGAGCTCGCGCTCGCGCTGACGCTGGCGGTCCAGCGCGGGCTGCCACGCGCGGTGCGCGCGATGGACGAGGGCCGGTGGGACAACCCCTTCGGGCCGTCGCTCGCGGACCGTCGCGTGCTGGTCGTCGGGCAGGGGTCGGTCGGGCAGGCCGTCGTGGCGCGGTTCCGGCCCTTCGAGGTCGACCTCGTACGGGTGGCGAGCACGGCCCGCGACGACGCCGACGGGCACGTGCACGGCGTCGACGAGCTGCACGACCTGCTGCCGGCCGCCGACGTCGTGGTGCTCGCGATCCCGCTGACGCGCGCGTCCCACCACCTCCTCGACGGTGACGCCCTGGCCCGGATGAAGGACGGCGCCCTGCTCGTCAACGTGGCACGCGGCAAGGTCGTGGACACCGACGCGCTGCTGGTCGAGCTGACGTCCGGCCGCCTGCGCGCCGCGCTCGACGTGACGGACCCCGAGCCGCTGCCGCCCGACCACCCCCTGTGGCGCGCGCCGAACGTGCTGGTCACCGCCCACCAGGGCGGCAACACCGACGCGACGTTCCCGCGCATCGCCGCGCTCGTGCGCCGTCAGCTCACCGCGCTGCTCGCCGGGGACGCACCGGTCAACGAGGTCGCCCGGACCTGACCGCGGGCCCGGCCCCGGACCGCGCACCGGCCCCGTCACGCCGTGGAGCGAGCGGAGGGGCGCGCCGTCAGGTGGGGCGCCGCGCGTGGTCCGCCAGCGCCACCTCGCGCTCGTGAGCGTGGTCGACGACGCGGGCCGGGTAGTCGACCGCCACCCCGTCGGGGAGCGCCCACGGCTCGTGCACCGCGCCGCCGGGCACGTCGCGCAGCTCGGGCACCCAGCGCCGCACGTAGACCCCGTCGGGGTCGAACGTCCGGCCCTGCGTCACGGGGTTGAAGATGCGGAAGTACGGCGCCGCGTCGCGCCCGGTGCCGGCGACCCACTGCCAGTTGAGCTGGTTCTGCGGGACGTCGCCGTCGACCAGCCACCGCATGAAGTGCGCCGCGCCGCGCTGCCACGCCACGTGCAGGTCCTTGACCAGGAACGACGCGACGACCATCCGGACGCGGTTGTGCATCCAGCCCTGCGCGCGCAGCTGGCGCATCCCGGCGTCGACGAGGGGGTAGCCGGTGCGGCCCACCGCCCACGCGTCGAACAGCCGGTCGGCCGCAGGCCCCGTCGCCCATGCGTCGTCGGGGACGACGGGCCGCAGCGAGCGTCGGGCCGCCTCGGGGGAGTGCCAGAGCACGTCGGCGTGGAACTCCCGCCACGCCAGCTCGGAGCGGTAGGTGGCCACCGACGCCGCGAGCGCGCCGCGGGCGCCGTGCCCGGCCCGGGCGAGGTCCGCGAGCATCGTGCGCGGGTGGATCTCGCCGTGCTTGAGGTGCACCGACATCCACGACGTCACGTCGAGGTCCGGGCGGTCGCGGTCGACGTCGTACCCGGCCAGGTCGTCCCGCAGGAAGTCCTGCCACCGCTGCCGGGCGGCCTGCTCACCCGCCCGGGGGAGGCGGACGTCGGGGGTGAGGGCGTCGGGCACGCCGTCGGAGCGCACCGCCGCCCACGGGACCGCGCGCGGCCGCGGGGCCGGCTCCCGCCAGCCGTGGTCCAGCCACGCGGCGCGGTACGGGGTGAAGACCCGGTAGGGCCCGCCCTGGCCGGTGCGCAGCCGCCCCGGTGCGACGGCGTAGGGGC
>JAEWEJ010000067.1 GCA_023389455.1 Actinomycetes bacterium
TGGCCGGGGCTGTGGCGCCTCGCCGCCCGCAACGTGGTGCCCGGCGCCAAGGAGATGGCCCGCTCCGCGTCGCGCCGGATGTTCGCCGCGAGCCTCGCCGAGCTGGTCCCCGGCATCCGCGCCGAGGACCTCGTCCCCGCCCCCGCCGGCGTGCGCGCCCAGGCCCTGCGGCGTGACGGCGGGCTCGTCGACGACTTCCTCGTCGAGCGCGCGCCGCGCCAGGTGCACGTCCTCAACGCGCCGTCGCCCGCGGCGACCGCGTCGCTCGAGATCGCGGCCCACCTCGAGCGTGAGCTCGACCACGTGCTCGCCTGACCTGCCGGCGCAGGGCCGGTCCTCACAGGAGCCCACGACACGCCCCCGACACGCCGGGCACGCGCCGCCCGGGCGCCCGCCGCCGAGCGGCTAGCGTGGAGCGCCCTCCCCAGAACCGAGAGATCATGACGACGCCTTCCTGGACCCTGCCCCTGCACCCGCCGACGGCCACGCGGCTGCTCGTCGTGTTCGGCGTGACCGCAGCACTCGCCGCCTGCACCACGGGGACGCCGCAGGCGTCGCCAACGAGCGCGACCCCGGCCCCGTCGACGACCACGACCGCGTCGCCGTCACCGTCGTCGACGACCGACGTGCCCACCGCGAGCAGCACGCCCGCCGCGCCGAGCGCGCCGCCGCAGGAGCCGGCGCAGGAGCCCACGGCGCCCGCCCCGGCCCCCGGCACCGTCGACGTCGTCGTCACCTTCTCGGGCTGGAACGCGGCGAGCTCCTCGATCGAGGTGGGTGCCTACGCCGCGACCCTCACCCCCGGCACCTGCACGCTGCGCCTGACCGGACCCGGTGGGGCGATGGTCACCGCCGAGGCACCGACGGTCGGCGACGCGACGACCGTGAGCTGCGACGGCCTGGCCGTCCCCGCCGCACGGCTCTCGAGCGGCTCGTGGTCGGGCGTGGTCGAGTACACGTCACCCCAGGCCTCAGGTCGGGCCCAGGTCGAGCCGATGGACGTTCCGTGACCCTTCGCCGCTTCTTCCCACGCCGCGGTGCGCGCACCCTCGTCGCGCTCGTGATGCTCGTGACCGCGGGAACGGTCAGCACGTCGCTGGCCACCACCGCCTCGGCCGCCGACCTGTCGCAGTTCAACCCCGGGCTGATCATCACCGACACGGTGTTCGCGGACAGCGGCTCGATGGACGCCGCCGCCATCCAGGCGTTCCTGGACGCCCGCGCACCGAGCTGCCGCCCGGGCAACGACGGCACACCCTGCCTGCGCCAGGCCCGGTTCGACACCTGGACCCGCCCCGCGGACGACCGCTGCCGCGGCACGTACACCGGCAACGGCAACGAGTCGGCCGCGATGGTCATCGCGAAGGTCGCCGCCGCGTGCGGGATCAACCCGCAGGTGCTGATCGTGATGCTCCAGAAGGAGCAGGGCCTCGTGACGGCCTCCGGTGGCTCGCTGACGGCGTCGCGCTACCAGAAGGCGATGGGCTTCGGCTGCCCGGACACCGCTCCGTGCGACGCCCGCTACTACGGGTTCTACAACCAGGTGTACCAGGCGGCCTGGCAGCTGCAGAACTACGCGCTGAACCCCACGCGGTACGCCCACCGCGCCGGCATGGTCAACAACGTGCGCTTCCACCCGAACGCCGCGTGCGGCAGCTCGCCGGTGCTCATCCAGAACCAGGCGACCGCCAGCCTGTACAACTACACCCCGTACCAGCCCAACGCCGCGGCGCTCGCCGCCGGCTACGGGACGGGAGACTCGTGCTCGTCGTACGGCAACCGCAACTTCTGGAACCACTTCACCGACTGGTTCGGCCGGCCGGACGGGCGTGACCCGATCGGTGCCGTCGACTCCGTGACGGCGGACAACACCGGCGTGACGGTCAGCGGGTGGACCCTCGACCCCGACACCACGGCCTCGACCGAGGCGCACGTGTACGTCGACGGGGTCGGCGTCGCGGTCAGGGCCGACATGTCGCGGCCGGACGTCGCCGCCGTCTACGGCAAGGGCGACCGGCACGGGTTCCTCGCGAAGGTGCCCGCCGCTCCCGGGCCGCGCTCGGTCTGCACGTTCGGTATCTCGTCCGGTCCCGGCAACAACACCCTGCTGGACTGCCGCACGGTCGTCGTGCCCGACGCCGCCCCGATCGGGTACGTCAACAGCGTGACGACGACCAACGACTCCCTCACCGTCAGCGGCTGGATCATCGACCCGGACACGTCGGCACCCACCGAGGCCCACATCTACGTGGACGGCGTCGGCTACGCCGTGCGCGCGGACGGCCGCATGCCGGGCCTCGACGGCGTCTTCGGGCTCGGTGACGACCACGGCTTCTCCCGCACGGTCAAGGTCGCGCCCGGTAACCACAGCGTGTGCACCTTCGGCATCAACACGGCGGCCGGCCCCAACACCCTCATCGACTGCCGCACCGTGACGGTCGGTGCGTCCCGAGCGCCGTTCGGCTCGTTCGACGGTGTGAGCGTCAACGGGTCGCAGGCCACCCTGTGGGGCTGGACGCTCGACCCCGACACCCCCGAGCGCACCGAGGCCCACGTCTACATCGACGGCGTCGGCGTCTCCCTCTGGGCCGACCAGCCGCGCCCGGACGTCGCCGCGGTCTACGGCGGGCCGCCCCAGCGCGGGTTCAGCCACACCCGGACGCTCGGCGCCGGCCAGCACAGTGCCTGCGTCTACGCGATCGACACGGCGAGCGGCCCCAACACGCTGCTCGGCTGCCGCTCGTTCAGCGTCTCGAACCGGGTGCCCACCGGCGTGATCGACGCGATCACCGTCTCCGGTGGCCAGGCGACCATCTCCGGGTGGACGTGGGACCCCGACACGGCGAACCCCAACGAGGTCCACATCTACATCGACGGCGTCGGCGTCGCGCTCCTCGCCGACCAGCACCGTCCGGACGTGGCCGCGGTCTACGGCACCGGACCGCAGCGTGGGTACAGCCACGTGCGCGACCTCGCGCCCGGGCAGCACGACGTGTGCGTCTACTCGATCGACACCGCCGGCGGGTCGAACACGCTGGTCGGCTGCCGCTCCTTCACGGTGTAGCGCATCCGTCCGGCACCGCCTCCGCGGCGATGCCCTTCGCTCTACCGGACAGTCTTCTCAGCGACGGCCGAGCGCCATGCCACCCACGCGGCGGACACGTCCCGCGGCCCGCCGTGCGACCTCACGGACTCCACCGCGCGCCATGTACTCACGGAACAGGGCGATGTCCCCCCAGACCGAGATCGGCGGCGGCGCGGCGACGTGCAGCGCGGTGCTGACCGGCCCCAGACGCGTCGCCAGGTCGGCCGCACGTCGGGGCGAGCGGCAGAACTCCACGAGCGGCTGCAGCACCCGCTCCCAGCGGTAGGACTCGGCGAAGGCCCGCACGTTGGACCGCACGGTCGCGATCGCCGCCTCGTCGTAGAGCATCTGCTCCAGCGCGTCGACGAGCGCGTCGACGTCCTGCGGCGGCACGACCCGGCCCAGGTCGTGCTCCCGGATCAGCTCACCGAACGTGTCACCGCCGGTCGCGACGATCGGCAGCGTCGTCCAGAGGTAGTCGAGGATCCGCGTACGGAAGCTGAACGCGGTCTCGATGTGCTCGAAGTGCGTCGAGACGCCGAGGTCGGCGTCGAGCAGGTAGTCGGCACGCTCGTCGTAGGGCACCCAGCCCTCGTTGAAGAAGACGTGCTTGTCGACCAGGCCCAGCTCGGCGGCCAGCTCGCGGGTGCGCCACGCGATCTTCATCTCGGGGACGCCCGGGTTCGGGTGCTTGAGACCCAGGAAGTACAGGCGCACCTCGGGGTGCTCGCGCCGCAGCACGTCGACGGCGCGGATCAGCGTCAGCGGGTCGAACCAGTTGTAGATCCCACCGCCCCACAAGATGACCTTGTCGTCGGGCCCGATGCCCTCGGTGACGCCCTTGATGGCGTGACGCTTCTGGACCGGGTCGGTGTCGGCGATGCCGAACGGCACGACCGACAGCAGCGACCGCAGGGACTCGTCCTCGTCGTACACCGCGGGGTTGACGCGTCCCTGCGCGGCGAGCTGGCCGAGCCAGAAGTCGCGCTGCTTCTCCGAGGCGCACAGCATGAGGTCCGCGCGCGCGATCTGCTCGTTGAGGGCACGCGTGGTCTCGCGCACCGCCATCTCCCGGCCGCCGGGCCCCTGGTCCTTGGCCTGCTCGAGCTGCTCGAGGTGCATCGGGTCGTAGATGTCGGCGACGACGATCTTGTCGCTGTCCTTCAGCCAGGGCGCCGCCTCCAGGAGGAACCCCTGGAAGATGATGACGTCGGCCCACTCGGTGGCGTCGACCAGGCGCTTGCCGTACAGGTACTCCGCCGTGAAGCCGTCGGGCTCGAGCTCGCTGCTGGTCGTGGACGCCAGTCGGACCTCGTGGTCGGGCGCCAGGGTGCGCGCGATCTCCCAGGCCCGGATCGCCGGCCCGGCCATGGTGGCCTTGAGCGGCTCGCCGGTGACGACCAGGATCCGCCGGCGGGTCGCGAAGCGCGACGCGATGTCGAAGGCCGCCACCAGGACCCGGTGGGCCTCGAGGTAGCTGTCGATCGCGTACGCGGGCTCCATCGTCTGCCGGAAGAGCGGGAACAGGTCCGTGTCGGGCCGCCGGCGACGCTTCTGGAGCTCGGCCCGCGTCACCGCGAGGGACTCCAGCTGCTCCACGAAGTAGTCGATCGCGTACGGGCCGGTGAGCGCCATCTTCGGCAGCTCGAGCGTGCCGACGTCGTCGTTGCCGGGCGAGCGCTGCAGGTCCAGCGTGGTCGTGTCGACGTCGGCTCGGGCGAAGGACCGCCGCACGGCCAGGGCCATCGCGGCGGGCAGCGCCCGCGCGAGGGACTCGTCGTCGAGGTTCTTGTACATCGACATGAGCGCGTTGCGCTCGAGCAGGTACGACTCCCGGAAGTTGCCGTACTTCTTCATGGTGACGTGGTGCTTGTGGTACGCCACCGAGCCCGGGACGTACCGCACGCGGTAGCCGAGCAGGTTGAGGCGCCACCCGAGGTCCACGTCCTCGTAGAACATGAAGAAGCGCTCGTCGAAGCCGCCGACCTCACGGAACAGGTCGGCCCGCATGAACATCGCCGCGCCCGTGCCGAAGAGCACGTCCTTGGCCGTGTCCCACTCCCCCGTGTCGAGCTTCTCGACCTCGCGCTTGTACCCCATGCCGAACCAGGTCAGCGAGCCGTCGACGTAGTCGATCCGCTCGCCCTCCCAGTCGAGGACCTTGCTGGCCACGGCGCCGATCGACGTGTCCGCGGCGAGCACCTCGACGGCCGCACGGATCCAGTCACGGCCGGGCCGGGCGTCGTTGTTGAGGAACGCGACGTACTCACCGGTCGCGTGACGCACCCCGAGGTTGCAGCCACCCGCGAACCCGGTGTTCCCCCCCGCGTCCACGACCCTCGCCTCGGGCACGGCGCGCCGGATCTCCTCGACGCTGCCGTCCTGCGAGTCGTTGTCGACGACCAGGAGCTCGAGCTGCTCGCGCGGCCAGTCCACGTCGTCGAACGCACGCAGCGCCGTGATGGTGTCCTGCGCCCCCTTGTAGTTCACCAGGACGACGGTCACCACGCCTCGGCGCGGCCCCTCGGTCCGGTCGGTCTTGCTGCTCACGCGCTCTCCCTCGTCCACGTCGCCCCCATGGCCACGATCCCCCCCGACTCGCGCGGGGTCCCGGCCTCCACGTCGAATCGCACGACCTTGCGGCGCAGGTCGTACGTGTGCTGCGTCGTCCAGTCCACGGCCGATGCCACGACGTCGAACGTGCCCGGCTGCAGCGGCAGCGCCGGGACGACGCAGTCGATGGTCCCCTTGCCCGAGACGGCGTCGATCTCCAGGCCGCCGTCACGCGTGTGGTACGCCCAGACGTAGACGCCCTCGAGCGTCTCGACGGCCAACCCGAACACCGGCTTGTCGACACGCTCGTGCGCGTCGTAGTGCACCCGGATGCGCACGGGGTCCCCGGTGCGCACCGAGGAGACAGGCGTGTCGGCCGCGTCGAGGACCTCGACCCGCTCGATCGTCACCTCACCGGAGCCGTGACGTCCCGTCTCGTGCTCCGGCTGGTCGCCCTGCACGCCCCGGTCGACGTGCGTCGCGTCGACGTAGTCGTCCACCATCGCGGTCGCGGGCCCGTGCTCCACGAGCCGCCCGTGGTCCAGCCAGGCGACGTGGTCGCACATCGTGCGCATCGTGCCCATCGCGTGGCTGACGATCACGACGGTCTTGCCGGCCGCACGGAACTCCGCGAACTTCTCCATGCACTTGGCCTGGAAGGCGGCGTCACCGACGGCGAGCACCTCGTCGACGAGCAGGATGTCCGGGTCGACGTTGATCGCGACGGAGAATCCGAGCCGCACGTACATGCCCGACGAGTAGTTCTTCACGGGCTGGTCGATGAACTGCTCGATCCCGGCGAAGTCGACGATCCCGTCGAACTTGCGGTCGATCTCACGCTTGCCCAGCCCGAGGATCGAGCCGTTCAGGTAGACGTTCTCGCGCCCCGTCAGCTCGGGGTGGAAGCCGGAGCCCAGCTCCAGGAGCGCTGCCACGGAGCCGCCGACGGTGATCGACCCCTCGTCCGGGACGAGGATGCGCGCGAGGCACTTCAGCAGCGTCGACTTGCCCGACCCGTTCTCGCCGATGAGCCCGAACGTGGAGCCCTGCGGGATGGAGAAACCCACGTCGCGCAGCGCCCAGAACTCGTCGTACTTGGCCCGGCGGCCGCGCATGAGGGAGGCCTTGAGCGACTGGTTGCGCTCGCGGTACATGCGGAAGCGCTTGGAGACGCCGTCGACCTCGATGATGTCGTTCACAGCTCCTCCGCCATCCGCGGCTCGAACCGACGGAAGACCCGCCACCCGACGAGCAGCACGATCACCGCCGACGCGACGCACCAGATCATGTCGACCTGGGACGGCCACGTCTCCTCGTACAGGACCGACCGGAACGCCCGCGTGAAGTGCAGCATCGGGTTCAGCTCCCAGAGCTGGACGAGGGGGAAGGACAGGTCCCAGCGCGCGAGCCAGCCGTTGAAGTCGTCCTGCGCCTTCGCGACGAGGCTCAGCGGGTAGATGATCGGGGTCGCGTACATCCAGATCTGCAGCAGGATCGCCACGAAGTGCTCGGTGTCCCGGAAGTACACGTTGGCGACGGCCAGCATCAGCGCGAACCCGAGGGCCATGGCCGTCAGGAGCACGAGCAGCACCACGACCATCGGCAGCCACGGGATCAGCATCTGGCCGAACAGCGTCAGCGCCACGATGAGGACGCCGAGCTCGATCGCCGTCGTGACGTCGAGGGCGAACACGCTCGACGCGACCAGCACCTCGCGCGGGAAGAACACCTTCTTCACGAGGTTGGCGTTGGTGACGATCGAGTTCAGGCCCGTCATCAGCGCGGCCGAGAAGAAGGTCCACGGGATCAGCGCGCACATCAGCCAGAGGGCGAAGACGTGCAGCCCGGTGCGGCTCGGCTCGATCTGCACCCGCATGAGGACACCGAAGACCACCGTGTAGACGGCCATCGTGGCGATGGGGTTGATCAGGGACCAGAGGTTGCCCAGCGCGGTGCGCTTGTAGCGCCCTTTGACCTCGCGCATCGTGAGGTTGACGAGCAACTCGCGCATGCGGCGCGTACGCACGGCGTCTCTCACGCTGCGGTCACCTGCGCGCACATGCCGACGTGCCCGGGAGCGCATGGCCCCGGGAGGAAGGGTCGAAGCATGGGCCCGATCCTAGGCGACGAAGTGCCCGCTATCGCCCGCGACCGCCGCGGGACGGCTCCCGCAGGCGCCCGTAGAGGCGCCGCGGCACACGCAGCGCCCGCAGCACCCGCGTGGAGTACAGGGCCTCGATCTCGGCCTCGGCGACCTCGGCGCGCCGGCGCGCCTCGTCGCCGGCCACCCGCACGTCAGCGAGCGCGTCACGCGCCGCTGCGACCTCGACCCGCGCGGCGTCGCGCTCCACGAGCAGGGCCTCGACCTGGGCACGCAGACGCGCGACCGCACCGTCCCGGTCGTCCACGACGGCTCGCAGGACGAACTGGTACACGTCGGAGTCCGGCTGGTGGCGCACCCACTCCAGCGCCCCGTCCGGAAGGTCTGCCGGGTCCACCTCGACCTCGGTCGCCATCGCGTCCGCGTGCGTCGGCCACAGGTCGACGACGGCCAGCCCGGCGTCGCTCATGAGCCGCAGGATCGTGGAGCGTGTGAAGAAGGTCACGTGGGTGCGGTCCAGCAGCCCCAGGTCCCGGTACTGCCACCGTCCCTGGAGGAGAGCGAGCCGTACCGAGCCGTGCGCCACGTTGGGCACGGAGACGACGACGCTGCCGCCGGGCCGCAGCAGACCCACGGTGCTGCGCAGCAGGCGCAGCGGGTCCCGCAGGTGCTCGAGCACGTCACCGAAGACGATGACGTCGAAGCTGGCCGGGGGGAAGGAGTCCCGCAGGTCCACCTGCTCGAGGTCCGCGACGAGCACCTCGTCCAGGACGTCCGCCGCCTTGGCCGCGGCGGACGGGTCGATCTCGACCCCGACGACCTCGCAGCCGCGGCGCTTGAGGACCTCGCCGAGGTACCCCGTGGCGCATCCGACGTCCAGGACGCGCTTGCCGGGACCGACGAGGCGCACCAGGTACGTGTGCGAGTTGTCCTCGAGGGCCTCGTCGACGACGGTGTCATACGTGGGCATGTGCTGCCTTCCTCGGTGCGGGGCAGTCGATTCTATCGACTCACGGGAGTCCCGCCGTCCCCCGTGAGAGCATCACCGCGTGCGCATCACGCTGGACGGGACTCCTCTGCTCGGACGACGGACCGGCATCGGCACCTACGTGGCCCGCGTCGTCGAGGCCCTCCCGGCGGCGGTCCGCCGCGCCGGGGCCGACGTGGCCGTCGAGGTGATGACGTGGAGCCTGCGCGGCGGACGCCTCCACGACCTGCCCGAGGGCGTGCGGCAGGTCGGCCCGCCCGTCCCGGCACGGGTGCTGCGCGAGGCCTGGGCCCGCTGGGACACGCCGCCCGTGGAGGCCCTGGTCGGCCGCACGTCGCTGGTGCACGGCACCAACTTCGTCTCCCCACCGACGCGTCACGCCCGTGAGGTCGTCACGGTGCACGACCTCACGTACGTGCACCTGCCGCAGACCGTCAGCCCCGACGCCGCCCGCTACCGCACGCTCGTCCCGCGGGCCCTCGACCGCGGCGCGCACGTCCTGACCCCGTCGCACGCCACGGCGGCCGCCGTGCGCGACCACTACGACCTGCCCGCCGGACGGGTCAGCGTCACCCCGCTCGGCGTCGACCCCGGCTGGTCCGGGGCTCGCCCCCCGACCAGCGCCTGGCGCGAGCGCCACGGCCTGCCCGAGCGCTACGTCCTCTTCGTCGGCACGCTCGAGCCCCGCAAGAACCTGCCCAGGCTGCTCGCGGCGCACCGCATGCTGCGCGCCGACGTCCCGGACACCCCCGCCCTGGTCCTCGCGGGCCAGGCGGGCCGCGACGACGCCGTGACGGACGCGGGGGACGACGTGGTGCGCACGGGCTGGCTCGCGGACGACGAGCTGCGCGCGCTCGTCGCCGGCGCGACCGCGGTGCTGCTGCCCTCGCTCGACGAGGGCTTCGGCCTGCCGGTGCTGGAGGCGCTCGCGACCGGTCGGCCGGTGCTCGCAGGTGACGTGCCGGCGCTCCGGGAGGTCGGCGAGCAGCACGCGACGTACGCCGACCCCCACGACGTCGCGGCGCTCGCCGCGGGCCTCGCGCGGGTCGTGTCCGCCCCCGACGACGACGCCGCACAGGACGCCCGGCGCGCGTGGGCCGCGCGGTTCACGTGGGACGCGACGGCCGACGCGACGCTGGCCGCGTACCTGCGGGTCCTCGGGTGAGCACGCCCGACGTCACGGTCGTGACGGTCACCTACGACGCCGAGCACCTGGTGCGCACCTGCCTCGACGGTCTGGCCGCGCAGGACCTGGACGGCCTGCGGATGGAGGTCGTCGTCGTCGACAACGCGTCCCGCGACGCGACGGCCCGGGTGGTCGCCGACGAGTACCCGGGTGTCACGTTGCTGCGGGCCCCACGGAACCTGGGGTTCGCGGGCGGCAACAACCTCGCGCTGCGCGAGGTGCGCTCGCGGTACGTCGTGCTGCTCAACAACGACGCCGTGGCCGCGCCCGACGCCGTCCGCGCGCTCGTGCGGGCCATGGACGAGGCGCCCGAGGACGTCGCGGCGATGAGCGCCACCGTGCTTCTCGCCGGGCGCTTCCGGGCCGCGGCGCCGGACGAGGACCCGGCCGGCGCCGTGCGGGGCCCGGACGGGCTGTGGGTGCCGGACCCCGACGGCGACGTGCGCCTGGTCAACTCCACGGGCAACGAGGTGCGCCGCGACGGCTTCGGGCAGGACCGCGGGTGGCTCGCCGACGCCGCCCGGCACCACCCGGCGCGCGACGTCTTCGGCTTCAGCGGGGCAGCCGCGGTGCTGCGGACGTCGGCCCTGCGCGACGTGGGCCTGTTCGACGAGTCCTTCTTCATGTACTACGAGGACACGGACCTGTCCTGGCGGCTCCGGCTCGCCGGCTACCGCGTGCAGCACTGCGCGGGCGCCGTCGTCGACCACGAGCACGCGGCGTCGTCCGGCGAGGGCAGCGACTTCTTCCGGTTCCACGACGCCCGGAACCGGCTGGCGGTGCTGACGAAGGACGCCACGGCCCGGCTGGCGCTGGCCGCCGTCGCCCGGTTCGCGCTGACGACGCTGTCGCTCGCGGTGCGGCGCGGGCGGTGGGACCTGGTCCGCACCCGGTCGCGGGCGCTCGCGTCGTGGGCCCGCATGCTGCCCGGCCTGCTGCGGGAGCGCCGTCGCGTCGGGCGTGCCGCCCGGGTGCCGCGCGCCCACGTCGAGGCGCTCCTCGTGGCACCGACCACGGGATACGCGTACCGCGCCTGACACGGCGGGCCCGCGGGCCGCCGGGCCTCCCCCTGCGCGCCTCGCCTCCCGCAGACGGCTCGCGGTAGGGTGTGGCGCCGCTCGCAGCACCCCTGCCGATCTCCCGAAGGAATCCCTCCATGCGCATGCTCGTCACCGGCGGAGCCGGTTTCATCGGCTCGAACTTCGTGCACCAGACGGTGCGGGAGCGGCCCGACGTGCAGGTGACGGTGCTCGACGCCCTCACGTACGCGGGCGACGAGCGCAGCCTCGACCCGGTCGCCGGCAAGGTCACGTTCGCCAAGGGCGACATCGCGGACCCGGACGTCGTCGACCGGCTCGTCCAGGACAGCGACCTGGTGGTGCACTTCGCCGCCGAGTCCCACAACGACAACTCCCTGCACGACCCGTGGCCGTTCGTGCGGACCAACGTCATCGGCACCTACCAGCTCCTGGAGGCGGTCCGCCGCCACGACGTGCGCTACCACCACGTGTCGACCGACGAGGTCTACGGCGACCTCGAGCTCGACGACCCGGCCAAGTTCACGCCCGAGACGCCCTACAACCCGTCGAGCCCGTACTCGTCGACCAAGGCCGCGTCGGACATGCTGGTCCGGGCGTGGGCCCGCAGCTTCGGCGTGCGTGCGACGATCTCGAACTGCTCGAACAACTACGGCCCGTACCAGCACGTGGAGAAGTTCATCCCGCGGCAGATCACCAACGTGATCGACGGCGTGCGGCCCAAGCTGTACGGCACCGGCGAGAACGTGCGCGACTGGATCCACGTCGACGACCACAACTCGGCCGTGTGGGCGATCATCGAGAAGGGGCGTCTCGGCGAGACGTACCTCATCGGCGCCGACGGCGAGAAGGACAACAAGACGGTCATCGAGATGATCCTCGAGCTCATGGGCCAGTCCCCCGACGCGTACGACCACGTCAACGACCGTCCCGGGCACGACCTGCGCTACGCGATCGACGCCACCAAGCTGCGCACCGAGCTCGGCTGGGAGCCGCGGTACACCACGTTCCGCGACGGCCTGGGCGCCACGATCGACTGGTACCGCGCGAACGAGGCCTGGTGGCGGCCGCAGAAGGACGCGACCGAGGCGAAGTACGCGGTCCTGGGCCGCTGACGCCGCGGGGAGCGGCGCCGCACGTGGCGGTCATCTGCACAGATCCTCCACGACGCGCGTGCGTCGCTCCCCCGCATCGCACCCGCCTCTCTCCTACGATCGGCACGTGACCTCCCGCCACGTCGCTCCCACGCGCCCACGCGCGCCTCGGCACGCCCGCCACCTGCACTCCCACGGCGTGCTGCGCGGCGTGGCTCTCGTGGTCTCGAGCGTGCTGGTCTTCGGCGCCGCCGGCGGCGTCGCCTTCGCCACCCGGCTGACGAACAACGTCGACGGCCTCGACCTGGACGGCCTGGTCGAGGCCGCACCGCTGCCCGAGGACGCCCCCGACCCGGCGGACTCCCACGCGGGCCGCGCGGTGAACGTCCTCGTGCTCGGCTCCGACCAGCGCGACGGCGAGAACGCGGAGATCGGCGGTGTGGAGGAGGGCATGCGCTCCGACACCACGATCCTCGTCCACGTGTCGGCCGACCGGACCCGGGTCGAGATGGTGTCGATCCCCCGTGACTCGCTGGTCGAGATCCCGGAGTGCACGCTCACGAACGGCCGGACGACCCGGGCCCAGCGCAGCGCGATGTTCAACTCGGCGTTCGCCATCGGCTGGGACCAGGGCGGCGACCTCGCGTCCGCCGCGGCCTGCACGGTCAGCACGTTCCAGCTGAACACGGGCGTGCCGATCGACAACGTGGTCGTCGTCGACTTCGCCGGCTTCCAGAACATGATCAACGCCATCGGCGGCGTCCCGATGTGCATCGAGCAGGACGTCTCGGACAGCTACACCGGGCTGAACCTGACCGCGGGCCAGCAGGTGCTGGACGGCGCGACCGCGCTGCAGTTCGCGCGAGCGCGCCACGGGACGACGTTCGACGGCTCGGACACCATGCGCGCAGGCCGTCAGCAGAAGCTGATCGCCAACGTGGCGAACGAGGTGCTGTCGAAGAACCTCCTGACCGACGGCGCCCAGCTCATGCAGTTCCTCAGCGCGGCGACCCAGTCCGTGACGACCGACCTGGGCGTGCCGGACCTCACCGGTCTCGCGTTCAGCCTGCGCGGCATCGACCGCTCGAACATCACGCTCATGACGGTGCCCTGGGCGCCGGCCAAGAGCGACCGCAACCGCGTGGAGTGGACGTCGGAGGCCGACGCGGTGTGGGCCAACATCGCGTCCGACGTGCCGATGCTCGGCCAGCCCGAGGCGCCCCCCGCGCCCGAGTCGCCCGCCCCGCCCCCGGCCGCGGACGGCCCGGCACCGCAGGCACCCGC
>JAEWEJ010000103.1 GCA_023389455.1 Actinomycetes bacterium
GTCGGCGTCCTGCGCGGGCTCGTCCGCCGGGCCCGCCGCAGCCCCCGCCGCCGGCTCCGCCCCCGCCTCGGCGATCGCGCGCCGTCCCGACGGCAGCGCCACGCCCGCCAGCACCACGAGGATCAGCGCCGCACCGGCCGCGACCAGCAGCGACTCCACCGCGTACCGGTCGGCCAGCGGGCCGAACACGGCCATGCCCAGGGGCATCGCGACGGCCATGACGATGCCGACGAAGCCGAACACGCGGCCCAGCCGCTCGGGCTCGACGCGCTCCTGCAGCACGGTCATGGTCGGCGTCGAGAAGAACGGCACACCGAGGCCGATGAGGAACATGAAGGTGAAGAACACCCACATGTTCGTCGAGAGCCCGAGGCCGACGTTGAGGACGCCGAACAGGCCGGTGGTCAGCACCACCATGTGCACGCGGTTGCGCAGCCCGCCCCACCAGGCGACCGCCACGCCGCCCAGGGTCATGCCGATGCTGAACGCGAGCTCGTTGACGGTCAGCTTCCACACCTCGTCGCCGAACGAGCGGACCACCATCAGCGGTGTGAGGAACGACGGCGCGACGATGAGCACGAACACGACGCCCCACATCGTCAGGACCCACCGCACGAAGGGCGTCGTGGCGACGTAGCGCACGCCGTCGACGAGGTCCGCCACGTACCCGCGGACGCCGGCGGTCTGGTCGGCGCGGACCAGGCGCGGCACGGGCACGAGCAGCAGCAGCGCGATCCCGACGGCCGCCGTGACGACGTCGACGAAGAAGATCGCCTCGATCGAGGCCCACGCGTACAGCCCCGCCGCGAGCGCCGGGGCGATCAGCATCATGGCCGACTGGATGGTGGCGTTGATGCCGTTGACCCGCATGAGCCGGTCGGTCGGCACGATCTGGGGGAGCAGCGCCCCGACGGCGGGCGTCTGGATGCCCGCGCCGGCGGACCGGACGGCCGCCACGAGGTACAGCAGCCACAGGTCGTCGTACCCGGACAGCATGAGCAGCGCGAGCGCCAGCGTGGTGGCGGCGATGGTCGCGTCGGCGCCGATGATCAGGGCCCGGCGGTCGAGCCGGTCCGCCCACACCCCGCCGAAGACCGACACCACCGCCTGGGGCAGGAACCCCACCACCGCGTACACCGCCATGACGGTGCCCGACCTGGTCTCCAGCGTGAGGTGCCACATGATCGCGTACTGCACGAGCATCGAGCCGAGCAGGGAGAACGTCTGGCCGGTGAGGAAGACGGTGACGTCGCGCCGCCAGCGGGGGCGCTCGGGTGCCGTCTGGCCGGGCGTCGTCATGGCGTCCTCCGGGTGGGGTCGAGGGGGATCGAGGCGGGCGTGGGGGCTGACCCGTCGCCGTCGCCGATCTCATCGGCCCGGGACGTTCTCGTCCCGTGGCGCGTGCTCGGGGCTGCGCCGGTCGGTGCGCGCGTGACGTCGATGCTGCCCGCCGGGCTCCCGGGGTGTCACGCGTTTTCGTGGCCGGGGGGCCGGCGCGGCCGGGCGACATGTCCGGGATGTCGGAGGTCGGGTGGACGATCGACGCAGGGGACGACGAGACGGGCGCACGGCGACGGGGAGCACCATGACGGCGACGATCACGGCCACGGGGCTGGCCAAGCGCTACGGGCAGGTCGAGGCGCTGCGCGGGCTGGACCTCGAGGTGCCGCAGGGCACGGTCCTGGGGCTGCTGGGCCCGAACGGCGCGGGCAAGACGACGGCCGTACGCATCCTCACGACGCTGCTGCGCCCCGACGCGGGCACGGCACGCGTCGCGGGGGCGGACGTGGTGCGCGAGCCGGACGAGGTCCGGCGTCGCATCGGGCTGTCGGGGCAGACGGCGGCGGTCGACGAGAACCTCACGGGCGTCGAGAACCTCGAGATGATCGGGCGGCTCTACGGCTTCCCCAAGCGCCGGGCGAGGCCACGCGCCGAGGAGCTGCTCGGCGCGTTCGACCTCACCGACGCGGGCCGACGGCCCGCCAAGACCTACTCGGGGGGCATGCGGCGGCGTCTCGACCTCGCGTGCGCGCTGGTGGCCGAGCCGCCCGTGGTCGTGCTCGACGAGCCCACGACCGGTCTGGACCCCCGCAGCCGGCTGCAGATGTGGGACGTGATCACCGACCTCGTGCGGCACGGCACCACGATCCTGCTGACCACCCAGTACCTGGAGGAGGCCGACCGGCTGGCCGACGCGGTCGTCGTCATCGACCACGGCCGGGCGATCGCGCGCGGGACCGCGGACGAGCTCAAGGCCCAGGTCGGCGGCGAGCGCGTCGAGGTCATGCTGGCCGACGCGGCGGACACCGACGTCGCGCGCCGGGCGCTCGCGGCCGTGGCCGCGGCCGACGAGGTCCACACCGCCGGCGCGGGTCGCGCGCTGTCCGTCGCGGTGGCCGACGGGACACGGGCGCTGCGTGCCGTGCTGGACCGGCTCGACGCGGAGGGCGTCGCGGTCCTCGAGGCGGGGCTGCGCCGCCCGACGCTCGACGACGTGTTCCTCACGCTGACGGGCCGCACGGCCGAGGCCGGCGAGGCACGCGAGACCGCGGGGGTGGCCCGATGAGCACGCTGACCCGCACGGTCGTCGACACGCACGTCGTCGCCAAGCGCAACCTGCTGAAGATCCTGCGCGTCCCCGAGATCCTCGTGGCCGTCCTGGTGTCGCCGATCATGTTCGTCCTGCTGTTCGCCTACGTCTTCGGCGGGGCCATCGACCCGGGCGAGGGGGTGAGCTACCGGGAGTTCCTCATCCCGGGGATCTTCGCGCAGACCGTGGTGTTCGGGGCGACATTCACGGGCGCCGGCATCGCCGACGACATGCAGAAGGGCATCCTCGACCGGTTCCGGTCCCTGCCGATGTCGCAGTCCGCCGTGCTCGCCGGGCGCACCGCGTCCGACGTCGTCTACAACGTGCTGTCCCTGGTGATCATGGCGCTCACCGGGCTGCTCGTCGGGTGGCGCGTGCACGGCACGGTGCTGGAGGCGGCCGCCGCGTTCGGGCTGCTGCTCGTGTTCGCGTACGCGGTGAGCTGGATCATGGCGCTCGTCGGCGTGCTGGTCCCGAGCGTCGAGGTCATCAACAACGCGTCCTTCATCGTCATCATGCCGCTGACGTTCATCTCGAACGCGTTCGTGCCCCTGGACTCCTTCCCGGAGCCGTTGCGGCGGGTGGTCGAGTGGAACCCGGTGTCCACCCTGACCCAGGCGTGCCGCGAGCTGTTCGGCAACACCAACCCGGCGGCACCCGTGCCGGAGGCGTGGTCGATGCAGCACCCGGCGCTGTACACGCTCGGGTGCGTGGTGGTCATCCTGGTGGTGTTCGCCCCGCTCGCGATCGCCCGGTACCGGCGTGCGTCCCGATGACGGTGCTGCCGGTCGCTGCGCGCCGGGTCGAACCCGGGACGTTCGGGCGACGTGTCGTACGACACGCCGTGGGACGCGCGGTTCGAGGGGTTCGTGACGGGGTGACCGGTTCGAACGGCCTGGCTAGACCGGCACGAGGGAACTACCGTTGCGTAAGTGACTGAGAACCGTGCCAACGGCACCGCACCAGTGACCGCGCCGCAGCACTCCGTCGAGGGGTTCGTCAAGGAGTTCCTGCGCGAGCTGAACTTCGGGCAGGGGGTCACCCTCGAGCGAGCCAGCGTCAACGACCAGTACCTGGCGCTGGCGCGGACCGTGCGCGAGTACCTCATGGCCCGATGGCTCGAGACCGTGCGACGGCAGCGGGAGGCCCAGGCCAAGTCCGTGGCCTACCTGTCCGCCGAGTACCTCCTGGGCCGCCAGCTCGACAACGCGCTGATCGCCACGGACATGACCGAGATCGTCGAGGAGGGGCTCGCCTCCCTCGGCATCGACCTGGGCACGCTGCGCGAGCAGGAGGTCGAGCCCGGCCTCGGCAACGGTGGCCTCGGGCGGCTCGCCGCGTGCTTCATCGACTCGCTGGCGACGATGAGCGTGCCCTGCATCGGGTACGGCATCCGCTACGAGTACGGCATCTTCCGCCAGACGTTCGTCGACGGCTGGCAGGTCGAGCAGCCGGACACGTGGCTGTCGCTCGGTGCCCCGTGGGAGTTCCCGCACCCCGAGGCCGCGGTCACCGTGCACTTCGGCGGCTCGACCGAGAAGTACGTCGACGAGGACGGCGTCGAGCGCTCCCGGTGGACCCCCGCGTGGGAGGTCCTCGGTGTGCCCTACAACTACATGGTCCCGGGCTACCAGAACGGCCGCGTGAACACGCTGCGGCTGTGGAGCGCCCAGGCCACCAAGGCCTTCGACCTCGAGATCTTCAACTCCGGTGAGTACGTCGACGCCGTGCGGGCCCAGACGTTCGCCGAGAACATCTCCAAGGTCCTGTACCCCGAGGACTCGACGCCGCAGGGCAAGGAGCTGCGCCTGCAGCAGCAGTACTTCTTCGTCGCGTGCTCGATCCGCGACTTCGTCGAGAACGTCCTGCCCGAGGACTTCGACCTGCACAACCTGCCGGACCGCATCATCTTCCAGCTCAACGACACGCACCCGGTCATCGCGGTGCCGGAGCTCATGCGGGTCCTGGTCGACGAGAAGAAGTGGGACTGGGACGAGGCGTGGGCCGTCACCCAGAAGTGCTTCGCCTACACCTGCCACACGCTGCTGCCCGAGGCGCTCGAGGTCTGGCCCGTCGCGCTGCTCGGCAAGCTGCTGCCGCGTCACCTCGAGATCATCTACCGCATCAACGACGAGTTCCTCGCGGAGGTCGCCCAGCGGTACCCCGGTGACGAGCTGCGTCTGCGCCGCATGTCGATCATCGCCGAGCACCCCGAGCGGTCGGTCCGGATGGCGTACCTCGCCACCATCGCCGGCTCCAAGGTCAACGGCGTCGCGGCCCTGCACTCGCAGCTGCTGCGCGACAAGGTCCTGCCGGACTTCTCGGAGTACTGGCCGGACAAGTTCACGAATGTCACCAACGGCGTGACGCCGCGACGGTTCGTGCGGCTGGCCAACCCCGCGCTGTCCGACCTCATCACCGACGCCATCGGCCCCGGCTGGATCACCGACCTGGCGCGCCTGCGCGAGATGGAGCCGCTGGCCGACGACGCCGAGTTCCGCGAGCGGTTCCGCGACGTCAAGGCGCACAACAAGGACCGGCTCAACGCGCTGCTGCAGCGCCGCGACGGCATCACGCTGCCCGCCGACGCCATGCTCGACGTCATGGTCAAGCGCCTGCACGAGTACAAGCGCCAGACGCTGAAGGTGCTGCACATCGTGTCGCTGTACGAGCGCATCGTCAGCGGTGAGCTCGACCCGGCCACGATGCAGAAGCGCGTGTTCGCCTTCGGTGCCAAGGCGGCGCCCGGCTACAAGATGGCCAAGCAGACGATCGGCCTGATCAACCACGTCGGTCGCACGGTCAACACCGACCCGCGGGTGCGTGGGGCGCTCACCGTCGTCTTCCCGCCCAACTACAACGTCACGCTCGCGGAGACGCTGATCCCGGCGGCGGACCTGTCGGAGCAGATCTCGCTGGCCGGCAAGGAGGCGTCGGGCACGGGCAACATGAAGTTCGCCCTGAACGGTGCCCTGACGATCGGCACCGACGACGGCGCGAACGTGGAGATCCGCGAGCTCGTCGGCGACGAGAACTTCTTCCTCTTCGGTCTCCTGGAGCCTGAGGTCGAGAAGCTCGTGGCGTCCGGCTACCGCCCGTCCGCGTTCTACGAGGAGAACCCGCGGCTGCGTCGCGCGATCGACCTCATCGCGTCCGGGGCGTTCGCCGACGGCGACCGGTCCGTGTTCGAGCCGATCGTGTCGAACCTGCTGCACGAGGACCGCTTCCTCGTCCTGGCGGACTTCCAGTCCTACCTCGAGGCACAGGACCGGGTCGACGCCGCCTACCGCGACACGGAGGGGTGGACCCGTTCCGCGATCCTCAACGTGGCCCGGTCCGGCTTCTTCTCGTCCGACCGCTCCATGTGGGACTACATCGACCGGATCTGGCACTCCCAGCCGCTCGTCGCGCGCTGACGCGGCACCCGGCGCACGCACCGGCCCCGTCCCCGCTCCCGAGCGGGTGGCGGGGCCGACGTGCGCGGGGCGGCAGCCCCGCCGGGACGCCGACGCCCGGTGGGCCACCGTCGCGGTGACCCACCGGGCGTCGGGTGCGGTCCGGCTGCGTCAGCCGGCCAGTGCGGCGACGGACTCCTCGAGCCGCCGCGCGGTGCCCGACAGCTCGTCGGCCGCTGCACGGATCGTCGCGATGTCGTCGAGCGAGCGCGTCTGGCCCTCCTCGACGGCGGCAAGGCCCGTCTCGATGTCCCGCCCGGCGCGCGCGGCGTCCGCGACGGCCTCGGCCATCTGCGCGGTCGTGGCCGTCTGCTCCTCGACCGCGCCGGCGATGGTCGTCTGGAAGTCGTCGATGCGGGAGACGACCTCGCTGATGCGCGCGATGTCGTCGACGGCCCGGGCCACCGCCGCCTGGATCGAGCCCACCTGGTCGCCGATCTGGCCCGTCGCGCGGGCCGTGGCCTCCGCCAGGCCCTTGACCTCGCCGGCGACGACCGCGAAGCCCTTGCCGGCCTCCCCGGCGCGTGCGGCCTCGATCGTGGCGTTGAGCGCCAGCAGGTTCGTCTGCTCCGCGATGCCGGTGATGACCTTGACGACGGTGCCGATCTGGGCCGACGACTCCCCGAGCTCGGCCACCGTGCGGGAGGTCGTGGCGGCGGTCCGCACGGCCTCGGCGGCGATCGCCGCCGCGTCGCTGGTGGTCCGGGAGATCTCGCCGATGGACGCGTCCATCTGGTGGGCGCCCGCCGCGACGGACTCGACGCGGTCGGCGACCTCGCCCGCCCCGCCGGCCACACCACGCAGCCGCTCGGTGGACTCCTGCACGGCACCGGTGAGGCCCTGCGAGGAGCCGACGAGGGTCTCGGCGGCCGTGGCGACGGCCCGGGCCGACGTCGTGACCTCGTGCGTGGCCGCCGCCGTCCGGTCGAGGGTGGCGTTGAGCTCGCCGGCCAGCTGGTCGAGCTCCGTACGGCCACGGCCGGTGTCCAGGCGCGTGCCGGCGCCGCCGGACGCGAGCGCGCGGGTCACGTCACGCAGCGGCGACACGATGGACCGCGTCACGGCCACACCCGTCACGGAGAGCACGACGAGGGCGAGCACTGCCGCACCGACCACGGGCATCACGTCGGCCAGCGCGTCGGTCCGGACGTCGTCGACGTAGATGCCGGAGCCGACGACCCAGCCCCACGGCTCGTACCCGGCCACGTAGGAGATCTTCGGCTGCGGGTCCTTCGAGTCGGGCTTGGGCCACTGGTAGGCGACCGTGCCGGCGCCGTCGGCCTCGACGACCTCGACCATGCGCACGAACAGCCGCAGCCCGTCGGGGTCCTGGTAGTCGCTCAAGTCGGTGCCGTCGAGCGCCGGGTTCGTCGGGTGCATGAGCATCATCGGGTGCATGTCGTTGACCCAGAAGTACTCGTCACCGCCGTAGCGCAGGGTCGACAGCGCGGTGAGCGCGTTCTCCTGCGCCTCCTCGACGGTGACGTCGCCCGACGCGGCGAGCGCCGCCCAGCTCGTGACGACACCGAGCGCGGACTCCACCACGTGCTGGGTGGCCACCGCGCGTTCCGCGTGGATGCGGCGTTCGACGCCCGTGACGGCCACTGCGGTCGAGACCACGAGGCACGCGGCTGCGAGCAGCACGAGGAAGGTCAAGCGGGTGCGGATGCGGAACGATCTCATCATCGGGACTCTCCTGGCACGGCGCAGCGGCGGGCCCCCTTCGTCGCCCCCTTCGGCCGGTGCGGCCCGGATCTGAGGGCTCCGGGCGGATCCGGTGGACGGCCGCGGTGCAGCGCGCGTCGTCCCGGTGCCCGCCGCCCCGGGCCCACGTCCGGATCCTCCGGACGTGGGGCGCTCTGGGGTGCTCCGGCTCGCGCAGACCTGGGACCTGCGTCCCTGGCGCCGCCGCAGGGCGGCGTCGCGGGGTGGTGTCAGCGCCGGCGGCGACCCTGCGGACGGCCCCGGCCG
>JAEWEJ010000151.1 GCA_023389455.1 Actinomycetes bacterium
GCACGCGGTCCTCGACCGCGGCGCGGGTGCTGCGACGCGCGCCGTGCTCACCGGCTGGGGGGTGCGCGGCCTGCCGCCGCGCGCCGACAGCGACCTCGACGCGCTCGTGGCGACGGACGCGGCACTCGGCGGGGACGTCGTGCTGCGGGGTGGCGGCGGCACCGCGGCGACGGCCGGGCGTCTGTACGTCGACGGCGTGCGGGCGTTCCTCGAGGGGGACTGGCGGTACACGGAGCAGCCGTTCCTGCCTGCGCCGCAGCCGCTGTCCGTGCCCGGCGCGGGGCAGCGGGTGTCCGACGCGCTGGAGATCGACGTCTGGGAGCGCGAGGTGCACGCGTGGCAGGACCCGTTCCTGGCGGAGTCGGCGCTCGACGGCGACCCGACCACGTTCCGCCGGCAGCAGGTCGTGCAGGTGCGGGCACGCCGTGGCGTCGACCCCGACGCGCCGCCGCCGCCGGCCACCCCGCTCGGTGGCGGACGCCTCAGCTCGGACGTGCCCGACGGCCTGCTGCCCGACCGCACGGCCGCGCCCGAGCCCGACCGCTGCCGGGACCGCTGCCTGTCGACCGAGCAGGCCACCACCGGTGTCGGGTACACCGGCTCGGTCAACGCGCACGTGCGCGTCGAGGTGCTCGCGCTGCCCGGCACCGAGGACCGCGCGGTGCTCGTCTCGCGCGACAACGCGGCACTGGTCGCGCCGCTCCTGGTCGACCTGCCGCCCGACGGCGTGACGCTCGTCGTCGGCGCGTTCCAGGCCGCGCGGTTCCGCGCGGGCGACGTGGTGACCCTCGAGGACGAGGCCGCCCGCCTGGACCCGGGCGACCCGCGGCACCTGCCCGTGCTGCGGCGCGTGCGGTCGGTCGACACCGCGACGGGACGCCTCGAGCTCGAGCCCGACGGGTACGTGCTGCCCAGCGACCCGGCCCCGCTGCCCGCGGGCGGTGGGCCCGGCCGGGTGCTGCGCGTGGCCGACGTCGCCGCCGTGCGCCGGTGGGACCTCGCCGACCGGCTGGTGACCGGCGTGCGGTACCGCCTGGTCGACAACCTGACGTTCGCGCTGGACGGCGCGGACTTCCGCCCCGGCGAGCACTGGCACTTCACCGCGCGCGTGGTCGCACCCGACGGCGCCGCGCAGGGCGTCGTCGAGCGCCGCACCGACGTGCCGCCCGACGGTCCGTGGCACAGCCGCGCCAGCCTGGGCGTCGTCACGTCCGAGCGCGTCGGCGGGGACGACCCCGTGCAGCGGACGTTCACCGACCTGCGCACGCGGTTCCTGCCGCTGCAGGACGTGCGGGACAGGCTGGCCGAGCTCGACGCACGGCACCTGGCCCCCGGCGCCTTCACGGTGGTCGTGGGGGACGGTGAGCGCACGTTCGGGCACATCGACCAGGACCTCGCCGAGGGCGTGACGGGCGACGAGGCCGTGCACGCCGCGCTCGCGGAGCTGGCGGGCCGGCCCGGCACGATCTACCTGCGGGCGGGCACGTACGTGCTCGAGCACCCCGTGGTGCTGCAGGGTCTGTCGGGCGTGCGGATCCTGGGCGACGGACCGGGGACCCGGCTCGAGGTCCGCGGTGCGGGTGGGGCGTTCGTGGTGGACGGCTGCGGCGCCGACGCGCCGGTCGCGCTCGAGCTCATGGACCTCGTCGAGGTGCCGGAGGCGGACGTGCCGATCGGGCCGCAGGTCGGTGGCGCGCTCGTGGGCGACCTGGTGCCGCTCGACGACGGCGGCGGCGCGCTCGTGCGCGCCGACGTGCTGCGCCCCGGCGGCGGGCTCGCCGGGCTGCTCGACGCCCTCGGGACCGGGCTGCGCGCCCTGCAGCCCGGGCGGCGCCGGGCGTTCGCGTCCCTCGTGGCCACCGTGCTGGAGCTGCGCCGGCTGCAGCGCACGCAGCCCGGGCGCCCGGTCGAGGACGTCGCGCCGGACCAGCTGGCCACGCTGCGCAGCCTGCCCCACGGCGTGGTCAGCGTGGGGGACAGCCACGGGGTGCTCCTGCGGGACCTGCGCCTGACGTCGACCGAGCGCACCCCGGGAGCGGCCGGGCTGCCGACGGACGCCGGTGCGGGTGTGCTCCTGACCGGCACCCTCGAGGACGTCGAGGTCAGCGGGTGCGCGGTGCGGGCGGGCGCCGGCGTCGTGGCGGCCCCGCTCGCCCCGTGGCTCGTGCCGGCGGCGTTCGTCGCCCGCCCCCGTGCGGGGCTGTTCGTGCGCGGGCTGCGGGTGACGGGCAACGACCTGCGTGCCCGCGACGCCGGGGCGGGGTCGGGCGTCGTCGTGGGTGAGGGCGAGCTCGAGGGGGTCGTGGTCAGCGACAACCGGGTCGCGGGGTTCGCGACGGGCGTCGTGGTGCGTGACGCCGCGGTGGTGCGTCACGCCGAGGCGACCGAGCGGACCAGCATCAGCGACAACCGTCTGGTCGACGTGACCCTCGGGATCGACGTCGTGGCGGACGTGGTCGACGTGGACCGCTGCGTGGTGCGCCTGGCCCCGGTCGCGGCGCCCCTCCACGTGGGCGTGCGCGTGCAGGGCAGCGGGGTGCGCGTCAGCGGGTGCGTGGTCGACCTGCCCGCGACGGCGCCCGGTGCGTCGCCGCTCGCGCTCGAGGCCGGGGTGGTCGTGGGGTCGGGCGCGGACGAGGACGGCACGCTGGACCGCCCCGTGACCGAGGTGAGCGTGCTGGACACGCGCGTGGCGGGCGTCGGTGCGGCCACGCTCGCGCACGGGGTCGTGGTCGGCGGCGGTGGCCCGGTGCTGGACGTGACGATCGCCCGCTGCGACGTGCGCCGCCTGGGGGGTACCGGGGTGCGTGCGTTCGGGCACGCGTCGTCGGTGGGCCGTGTGCGCGTGCTCGACTGCACGGTCGACGACGTGGGCACCGCGCCGTTCGCCTGGTCGGGTGCCGTCACCGCCGCGGCGACGGCCCTGGTCCCGGCGGCGGCGGGGTCCGCGCCGCGGACCCTGCTCGAGTCGCTGGTCGCGGCCGAGGGGCCCGGGGTGCGGCCCGCGCTCGACGGGGTGCTGCGCTGGACGGAGGCCGCGACCCTGCGTGCGGGCATCGCGCTGAGCCTCGTCGACGGGGCGGTGGTCGCACGCAACCGCGTGCGCGGCGTCGGCACGGGCGACCTGCCGACGCAGGTGCCCGGCGCCGACGTGCACGTGGCCGGCATCGCGGTGGTCGGCGGCGAGGACGCGCGCGTCGACGACAACGACGTCGAGGACGTCCACGGGGCCGTGCGCACCGTCGTGCCGACCGTCCCGCCGGTGGTGACGGTGCGACCGGGCGTGCGGGACTTCCTCGACGGGCTGCCGTCGCGCGCGGTGCGGCCCGCGGGGGACCTGCACACCGCGCTCGTCGGGCTGCGCTCGCTGGTGCTCGACTACGCGGTCGCCCGCCGGACCGCCCGCGAGCAGGTGGGGCGCCGCATCTACACCGCGATGGAGGCCGTGGGCGCCGAGCTGGCCACCCGGGGCGGCCAGGCGGCACGCCTCGCGCAGCAGCTCACCGAGGCGGTCGAGGTCATGCGCGAGGCGCAGGGCGACACCGACCACACGGCGGCCGCGCACCTCGTGCGGGTGGCCGTCTCGCGTGCCGCGGAGCTCACGGCGCCCGACGAGCCGACGGGCGTCGCGTGGGCGGGCGCCGCACGCTTCGACTCCGCGGCGGCGGCACGGCGCGACGCCGCCACGCCTGCCGAGCGGGACGCCCTGACGGCCGCCGCGCAGGACGTCGTGGACGGCGCCGCCGAGCTGCTGGCGGGGCTGGAC
>JAEWEJ010000152.1 GCA_023389455.1 Actinomycetes bacterium
GCCGGAGGTCGCCGGGCCGTCCGACGCCGAGCTCGCCGCGCTGGACGACCTCGGCGCGTCGGGCACGTGGGAGGTCTTCGGGCGGCGCCTGCGCGTGACCAACCTCGACAAGGAGCTGTTCCCGGGCCGTGACGACGAGCCGCCCGTGACCAAGCGCGAGCTGCTGCGCTACGCGGCGCGGATCGCGCCCGTCGCGCTGCCGTACCTGGCGGGCCGGGCGCTCAACATGCACCGCTTCCCGCAGGGTGCCGCGACGGAGGGGTTCTGGCACAAGCAGCTGCCGGACCACGCGCCGGACTGGGTGCCGCGCTGGGACCGGCCCGACGTCGACCCGGGGGAGTCCACCACCTACCTCGTCGTCGACGAGCCGGCGGCGCTGGTGTGGGCCGCGAACTTCGGCGCGCTCGAGTGGCACGCGTGGACGTCGCGTACGTCGGCACCGGACCTGCCGACGTACGCGCTCGTGGACCTGGATCCCGGCCCGTCGACCGCCTGGGAGGACCTGGTGCTGCTCGCCCGGCTGCACCGCGACGCGTTCGAGCACGTGGGCGTGCGGGCGTTCCCCAAGCTCACCGGCCGCCGCGGCATCCAGGTGTGGGTGCCCGTCACCGTGGGCCTGTCGTTCGACGAGACGCGGGCCTGGGTCGAGCGGCTCTCGCGGACCGTCGGCAAGGTCGTGCCCGACCTGGTGAGCTGGCGCTGGGAGGTCCGTGAGCGCGGCGGCCAGGCGCGGCTGGACTACACGCAGAACGCGGTGAACAAGACGCTCGTGGCGCCCTACAGCCCGCGGGCGGCGGCGGGGGCGCCGGTGTCGGCGCCGATCACCTGGGAGGAGCTCGACGCGCCGTGGCTGCGGCCCGACGCGTTCACGGTGCGCACCGTGCTGGACCGGCTCGCCGAGCGCGGCGACCCGTTCCGGGGCGTGCTGGCCGGCGACCAGAGGCTGCCGGTGCTGCGCTGACGCACCGCCCTCACCGCGCGCACCTCCCGCACCGGGCGGCGGCGTCGCGAACCGACGGCCTCCCTCAGGAGCCGGTCCCCTCGCCGCGTCCCGGGCGTGGCCGGTCCTCGGGCCGCTGCGGGCCCGGCCGGCCCCTGACGTCCGCCGCCTCCTGCTGCGTGGCGGCGGCCTCGCGCAGGGCCCGTCCGCGCTCGACGTCCTTCTCGAGCTTCTCGGCGCGCTTGTCGCTGGCTCGGGTGTCGCGCGGCGGCAGCTGCAGCGTGCGCTCGGCCTCCATCCCGGCCTGCAGCTCGCGCCCGCGCTCGAGCTCGGCGTCGAGCTCGGCGCCGAACAGCAGCGCGAGGTTGGTCAGCCAGAGCCAGAGCAGCAGCACGATGACGCCGGCGAGCGAGCCGTACGTCCGGTCGTAGCTGGAGAAGCTCGCGACGTACAGGCCCAGGCCCGCGGTCGCGAGCACCCACACGACGATCGCGAGGAACGCGCCGACGGTGATCCACCGGAACCGCGGCTGCCGCACGTTCGGCGTCCGGTGGTAGAGCAGGGCGACAGCAACCACCACGAGGAACAGCACGACCGGCCACTTGACGATCCCCCAGGCCGTGACGACCGTCGAGCTGAGGCCCACGGCCTCGCCGATGCCCTCGGCGACCGGTCCGGACAGCACGAGCAGCGCGACCACGAGCACGGCGATGACGACGAGCACGGCGGTCAGCAGCAGCAGCACCGGGCGCAGCTTCCAGATCGGGCGGCCCTCGTCGACCTCGTAGATGCGGTTCATGCCCCGGCTGAAGGCGGCGACGTACCCCGAGGCCGACCACAGCGCGACGACGATGCCCAGGACGAGCGCGAGCCCCGCCGCGGGAACGTCCGTCAGCCGCTCCAGCACCGGGCGCAGCCCCTCGACCTGCTCGCCGGCACCGGCGTCCGTCGCGAGGTCGACGATGCCCTGGACGGTCTCGTCCGGGTCGTCCACCAGCGACAGCACGGACACGACCGCGAGCAGGGCCGGGGCCAGGGCCAGCACCGCGTAGTAGGTGAGGGCGGCGGCCAGGTCGGTGCACTGGTCGGCGAGGAACTCGCGCACGGTCGTGCGCAGGACGTACACCCAGGACCTCTTCTGCAGGTCGGTCGGGGATCCGGGCTTGCGCGGGTCGTCCGGGGCAGGGGCGTCGGCCTTGCGTGCGGCGGCGCCGGTCGCGTCGTCGGCGGGCGTGGGGGTCGCGGAGCTCATGAGCACTCCCCGTCGGGTCGCGGCTGGGACACCAGCCAGCATGCGGCGTGCGCCGCGTCGTCGCACGTCAGGGAGCGGGCGCGGTCGACTCCCGGACCACCAGCGTGGTCGCCAGCTGCACGGACCACGACGCGGGCTCGTGCCCGGCAGCCATGGCGAGCACCGTGTCGACCGCCATGCGGCCCATGCCGTCGAGCGGCTGGCGCACGGACATCAGGCGAGGGCTCGTCCAGCTCGCCTGCGGGGTGTCGTCGAAGCCGACGACGCTCAGGCGCCCCGGGACGGGGAGCCCGGCCTCCTGGGCGGCCGCCAGCACCCCGACGGCGATCTCGTCGTCACCGGCCACGACGGCGGTCGGCGGGTGCGGCAGCCGCAGCAGGTCCCGGGTGTGGTGCAGGCCGGTCTCGACGGCGGACACGTCGCTGCGCACGAGCGCCGGGTCGGCCTCGACGCCGGCCGAGGCGAGCGCCGCGCGGTAGCCGTGCATGCGCTCGCGTGCGGCGGCCGAGCAGTCGGGCCCGCCGACCCAGGCGATGCGTCGGTGCCCCAGCCCCAGCAGGTGCTCGGTGGCGTTGCGGCTGCCGGCCCAGTTGGTCGCGCCGATGCTGACGACGTCCGCCTCCCCGGTGTCGACCGGGTCGACCATGACGAAGGGCAGGCCCGCGTCCCGGGCGGCGCCCAGCAGGGCGTCGGGGCGAGCCAGCGTGAGCCCGATGACGCCGATCGCACCGACGTCGCGCTGCTGCGCGACCCAGGCCCGTGCGGCGGCGCGCGTGACGCGCTCGTCCGGGTGCGGCGCGAGCCGCACCAGCAGGTCGACGCCCGCGACGGTCGTGGCCGCGAGCACACCGCCGAGCACGTGCGTCATGTACGGCGACTCGAGCGCGTCGAGCACGGCCACGAGCGCCCGCCGCCGCGGCTCGGGGCGCGTGGTGCTGGGCTGGTAGCCCAGCTCGCGGACCGCGGCCAGGATCCGGTCGCGCGTGGCCGGGGCCACGTCGTCGCGGTCGTTGAGCGTCTTGGAGACCGCCGCCCGTGACACGCCCGCGTACCGGGCCACGTCACCGACGGTGACGCGCGTGGACGGTCGGCCTGTCATGTGCCACTCCTGGTCGAAACTGTTTCGAGCGTAGGGGGTGGCGGGGTCCGCGCGCAATGCCCAGACCCGGGTATTGACCGTCGTGAGGGGGCAACGTAGTGTCGCGACGCGTCCGACCAGGCGCGAAACTGTTTCGATTCTCGACGAGGAGATCGTATGCCCGCGCCGACGACCGGCCCCCTCACGGTGGACGGCGCCCCGCCCGTCGGCCGCCCGCTGCACCACGTGTGGAACGAGTGCGTCGGCGCCGGCCGAGCCAACGAGGCGCTGCGCGCCGACTGGCAGGCGCACTTCCGTGAGGCCGTCGACGTGCTGGGTGTCCGCCACGTCCGCTTCCACGGGCTCTTCCACGACGACATGTTCGTGTACCGCGCCGACGACGGCGGTGGCGGCGGCTTCGGCCCTCCCACCCCGCTGGCCCAGCCCGTCCACACGTTCAGCTACGTCGACAAGGTGGTCGACTTCATCCTGTCGACCGGGGCCCGGCCGTTCGTCGAGCTCGGGTTCATGCCGCGCGCCCTGGCCACCCGGACCGAGACGCTGTTCTGGTGGAAGGCGCACTGCAGCCCCCCGAACGACATGGGCCGTTGGGCCGACCTCGTCTCCGCGACGGTGCGGCACTGGATCGAGCGGTACGGCCTGGACGAGGTGCTGCAGTGGCGCTTCGAGGTGTGGAACGAGCCGAACCTCGTCCCGCTGTTCTGGACCGGCACGCGCACCCAGTACTTCGAGCTCTACGAGGCGAGCGTGCGCGCGATCAAGGCCGTCGACGAGCGCCTGCTCGTCGGCGGGCCGTCCACCAGCGTGTTCGTCCCGGACGACCGCTACGCCGGCGAGTACGAGGACAGCAGCAGGTCGATCCCCACCGGCCAGGCCGAGGACCCCGACGCGCTCGACTGGCGCCCGGTGTGGGTCGAGGAGTTCCTCGCCTGGTGCCACGAGCGTGACCTGCCGGTCGACTTCCTCACCGCGCACCTCTACCCCACGGACTACGCGGCCACGCCCGGCGGCGGGTCCAAGGAGATCAGCCGGTACGTCGACGCGACGTACGACGACCTGACCCTGCTGCGCCGGATCGTCGCGGCGAGCCCGTACCCCGACGCCGAGGTCCACGTCACCGAGTGGTCCACGTCCCCGTCGAGCCGCGACCGGTCGCACGACACGCTGTTCGCCGCCACCTACATCACCCGCGCCTACCTGCGGTGCGCGGGGCTCGCCGACTCCATCTCGTACTGGACGTTCACCGACGTGTTCGAGGAGGGCGGCGCGGGCCTGGGCCCGTTCCACGGCGGGTTCGGGCTCGTCAACGAGCAGGGCCTGCACAAGCCGACGTTCCACGCGTTCTCGATGCTCGCCCGGCTCGGCGACGAGGTGCTCGCCCAGCTGCCGCACGGCGTCCTGACCCGTGACGCGGCCGGCCGTGTGGCCGGCGTGCTCTTCCACTACCCCGACGAGATGGGCGGACGTTCCGTGCGGGCGCACGGCTCGTACGCCGCCGCCCGCGCCCTGGCGGACGTGGGCACGAGCCGCCGCGTCGCGCACACCGTCGCCGGGCTGCCGGCGGGGGCCACGTTCGACGTGGTCCGCCTCGACTGGGAGCACGGCAACGTCGCCGAGGCGTGGCACGCGCTGGGGCAGCCGATCAACCTCACGCCGCAGCAGACGGCCGACCTGCGGGAGGCGGCGGACTCCCTGCTGCGCACGACGCTGACCGCCTCACCCGACGGGGTCCTCGAGATCGACCTCGACCTGCCGCCGTGGGCGGTCGTCGGGATCACGCAGCGCTGACCTGCACGCGTACCGGTGCGCGGCGTCGGCGACGCCGCGCACCGACGGCTCAGACGTCCCCGGCCTCGTGCACGCAGATCGCGATGTGGGTGCGGTTGTCGGCCGGCATCTTCTCGAGGATGCGGCTGATGTGCGTCTTGACGGTCGCGACGGTGATGAACAGCTCCGCGGCGATCTCGGTGTTCGACATCCCGCGCCCGATCGCCCGCGCCACGTCGCGCTCGCGCTCGGTCAGCGTGTCCAGGCGCTGGCGTGCGTGCGTGCGACGCTCGTCGCGCGGCTGCTGCGTGACGGACGCGATCAGGCGGTCCGTCACGGACGGCGACAACGTCGTGCGCCCGGCGCCCGCGTCGTGCACGTGCCGGACGATCTCCGCCGGCGGGGTGTCCTTCAGCAGGAACCCGGCCGCCCCCAGCCGCAGCGCACCGAGCACCATCTCGTCGGTGTTGAACGTCGTGAGGATGACGACGCGCGCGTCGGGCTGCGCGGCGAGCAGCCGCTCGGTGGCGCCCAGCCCGTCGAGGCGTGGCATCCGGATGTCCATGAGCACCACGTCGGGTGACGTGGCGCGCACCACGTCGAGCGCCTCGAGGCCGTCGCCGGCCTCCCCGACCACCTCGATCGCGGGGTCGGCGCCCAGGATGAGCCGCAGGCCCACGCGCACCAGCGTCTCGTCGTCCACCAGCACCACCCGCACGAGCGGGCGGTCCGGAGCCTCCGTGGTCGTCATGCCGTTCCCTCCGTCCCGGCCGCCGGCCACGGCAGCCACGCGTTCACCGTGAACACCCCGTCGAGGTGCTGCTGCACGTCCAGCCCGCCGCCGGTCAGGCGCAGGCGCTCGGACAGCCCGGTCAGACCCCACCCCGACGAGGGCAGCGGCGCCGCCGGGGGCTGCGGTGGGACGGGGTTGGTCACCTCGATGCCCAGCCGCTCACCGGGTGCCCCGTGCAGCCGGACGTGCACGGGCGCCCCGGGGGCGTGCTTGCGGGCGTTGGTCAGGGTCTCCTGCACCACGCGGTACAGGTGGCGGCTGGTCGACACGGGCAGCCGCGACAGGTCGTCCTCACCGACGCGGTCGAGTACGAACGTGACCGGCGACCCCGCGGCCCGCGTCCCCTCGACGAGGTCGTCGACCTGGGCGAACGTCGGCTGGGGGCGGGACTGCTCGTCCGCGGCCGTGGGGTCGCGCAGCAGCCCGAGCACCTCGCGCAGCTCACCGAGCGCCTCGTGGGCGTTCTCGCGGACCACCGCCGCCGTCTCGCGGACCTGCTCGGGCTCCAGCCCCGACCGGTACTCCAGCGCACCGGCGTGCAGCGCGACGAGCGACAGCCGGTGGGCGAGCACGTCGTGCATCTCCCGCGCGATGCGGTTGCGCTCGGCGGCGCGCGCGCTGTCCCCCCGGGCGTCGGCCTCGCGTCGGGCGATCGCGGCCTGCTCGCGCAGCGACGCGACGAGCGCACGGCGGCCGCCGATGAACATGCCGGTGACGACGATGAGCGCGCAGAACACCACCTGCAGGACCAGGTCCACGCGGGGGTCACCGGAGCCGGCGTCCCCGGGTACCACCCACTGCTCGAACACCCGCCCCCCGATGAGCGTCGCGCCCAGCCACATCGCGGAGATCCCGCCGATCTCGAGCCAGCGGCGCCGGGTCGCGAGGGAGACCACGGCGAACGTCGCCAGCATGGACGACATCATCGAGACCGACCCCAGGACGACCAGGGTTCCCGTGACGAGCAGCGGCGCGCGGTGGCGCAGCAGGTAGAGCGGGATGCTCAACAGCAGGCCGCCGACGTCGACGACGAAGAACCAGGCCCACGCGACCGGGACGTCCTCCGGGCCCACGGCCTCGAACGAGGCGCCGTCCGGACCCAGCGACTCGGCCACCGCGGTGCCGTAGACGATGAACGCCCCCAGGAGGCCGAAGAGCACCGCCAGCAGGACCCGCCAGGTCTGTGACCACGCACGACGGGCCCGGCTCGGCCCGTACGGGGCAGCGGTCGCCGGGGTGGTCGTCACGTCGTGATCGTAGGCGGGGCCACGGAGCCCCCGGATCGGTCCCGCGGACGACCCGGCCCCCGCCGCAGGGAGGGGGGTGACAGGTCAGCGACCTGCGCCGGGACCGGTGGGCTCCGCGCCGGTGCAGAACGAGTCGACCGTGAAGGGGTCGCCCGCGTACGGCGCGAGCGACGGGGGTGCGGGGAAGGGCAGCACGTGGGTCGCGGTGGGGGTGCCGCCGACCGCGTTCATGTCGTCGTCCTTGACGACGACCCGGGCGGGGCCGACCTCGACCAGCCGCACGCGCCTGACCGTCCCGTCCGCGAGCGTGAGCTGCCACAGGTCCGCCAGCCAGCCCAGCCCGCGCTCCTCGAGCAGCTCCTCGGCCTCCACCCAGTCGACGACCGGCGACACGTCACGGCCCAGGCGGTCTACCGCGACGAACCCGTCACCCGCGGGGCGCACCCACCCCAGCAGCTCGCGGTCGCCCGCGCGGTGGTGCGCCACCCAGCTCTCGTCCGGCATCCGGCGATGCTAGGCGCCCCGGGCAGGCCGGACAACGGCCCCGACGTCCCGACCACGTCCCGACCACGTCCTGACCACCTCCCGCCCCCGTCCGTCGACCTCCGCCGCGCGGCGGATGCGCACGCCCGACCCGGCACCGACCATGGAGCCGTGATCAGCACGTCCGTCGTGGACCCGCGCGAGGAGCCCGGCACCTACGCCTACCACCGTCTGCAGCGCACCCGCCCGGGCTGGTGGCGGCCCCTGCTGGTCGGCGTGGTGGGTGTGGCCCTCTACGTCGTCGTCCTGGCCGTCGGGGCGGTGCTCGTGCTCACGGCCGCGGCCGCGTCCGGGCCGGGGGGTCTCGACGCCCTCGCCCGGGTCGACGTCGCCGACCTGAGCGACCCGCTCGCCTTCACGCTGGGGATGCTCACGATCATCGCGATGCTCCCGGCGCTGCTCGTCGCCACGTGGCTGCTCGGCGCGCGGCCCGTCGGCCTGATCGTGTCGGTCACCGCGCGGCCGCGGTGGCGGTGGGCGCTGCGGTGCCTGGCCGGCTCGGCTGCGCTCGCCGTGCTCGTCCAGGGGGCCGACGCGCTGGTCGCGGTGGTGCAGGGGCAGCCGTGGCAGCCGCGGGTCGACGACCACACGTGGCTGCTGCTGGGGCTCGTGCTGCTGCTGGTGCCGGCGCAGTGCGTCGCGGAGGAGGTCGTCTTCCGTGGCTACCTGGTCCAGGCGGTCGGAACCTGGCTGCGCCACCCGTCGTGGGCGGTGGCGCTGCCCGTGCCGTTGTTCGTGCTCGGCCACACCTACGTCGGCCTGGCGATGGTCGACACCGCGGTGTGGGCCCTCGCCATGGGGTGGCTGGTGTGGCGCACCGGGGGTCTCGAGGCGGCGGCCGCGGCCCACGTCGTGAACAACGTCGTCGTCTTCTGCCTGGGTGCCGTGGGGCTCGCCGACCTCGACGTCGTGGACATCGGGCCCGTCGCGCTGGCGGTGTCCGTGGCCTCCACCGCCGCGTACGTCGGGCTGGTCGAGGTCCTCGCTCGTCGCCAGGGTGTGGCGCGGGTGCGGGTGGTGCCGGCACCGGTGGGGCCGGTCGCGTCACCGCTGCCGTGACCGGAGTCCACGCCGCCCTCTTCCGTGCGGCGGGACAGGTCCCTATCGTGAGTGCGTGCATCCTGTCAGCGAACGACTCCGTGACGCCCGTGAGCGCTCCGGCCTGTCCCAGGCCGACCTCGCGCGTGCGGCGAGGCTGCACCCCAGCTACGTCTCCCACCTGGAGCGTGGCGTGCGCGGCCCCGGTGACGAGGCCCTCGAGCGCCTGGCCCGCGCCCTCGGCGTGACCACGACCTACCTCGAGCAGGGTGAGCGCTCACCCGACTACCTGGCGTCGGAGGCGTCGGTCGTGCGGGCCCGTCAGCTCATGCGGGCCGGACGGGCGTCCGAGGCGGCGGGCGTGCTCACCGGTGTGCACCTCGAGTCGCTGGACGTCGACCAGAGCGCCCGGGTGCTGCTCGCGCACGCCGAGGCCCTGGACCTGGCCGGCGACCTCGAGGGTGCCGCCCGCGTGCTCGCCGACACCACGCACCGTCTCGTCCAGGGGCACCGGCCGCGACGCGCGGCCTACGCCGCGATGCGCCTGGTGATGGCGCTGGTCGAGGCCGGTGACCTGCACGGCGCCGTCCGTGCGGGGGAGGAGCACCTCGCGGCCGCCGCCGCGGGTGCCGCCGGGACGGACGAGCTGTTCCGCCTCGAGTCGACGATCGTGTGGGCCTACGTCGCCCGCGGCGACGTCACCTACGCGCGGGTGCGCGGCCGGGACCTGCTGGCGCGCGCCCAGCAGCACGGCTCGGCACGCGCCGTGTGGTCGGTGCGCTGGAACCTCGCGTTCGTCGACGACGCCCTGGGCGACGCGGAGTCGGCGCTGGCCCACCTGCGCGCGGCGCTGGCCCTGGCGAGCGGCGCGGAGGCCGACCGCGACGTCCCACGCATGCGCCTGGACATGGCGGAGCTGCTGCTGGCCGTGACGCCCGCCCGGCCGCGGGACGCCCTGGCCGAGCTCGACGCCGCCGGGACGGCGCTCGAGATCGGGGAGTCGCACGTCGAGCTGGCCCGTGCGGCGACCGTGCGTTCGCGTGCCGAGCTGCTGCTCGGCGCGCACCGTGCCGCGCTCGTGCACGCCACCCGCGCGACGGAGCTGCTCGCCGGGGGCGAGCGCCGTGACGCCACCCTCGCGCTCGAGGCGCTCGGTGACGCGCTGCTCGCGTCCGGCGAGCGCAGCGCCGCCGTGAAGACGTACCGGCAGATCGCCGACCGGCTCGAGGTCGCCCCCGCGGGGCGCCCGGCTGCGGTGGCCTGGCGCCGCCTGGGCGACCGGCTGCGGGTGGCCGGTGACGACCGCGCCCGCGTGGCCGAGGCGTACCGCCGCGCCCTCGACGCGGCCGGCGTCGGCACCGCCCACCTCTGAGCAGGGCGTCCCGCGCCACGGGTCGGCGGGTCGTCCGCCGCGACACGCCCGGGTGACGGCAAACCCTGCGTGTCTAGCCCGAAGTGGCTTCGGTCATTGCGGACACGACTGGGCGTCGAGACCATGCGGGGTGTCGGAGAGTCCGGCACATCCGTCCCCGAGGGGTCTCACCATGAAGAAGCTCACCGTCGCCGCCGTCACCGCTCTCGTCGCTCTCGGTGGCGTGCTCGCCGCACCGGCCGCCGTCT
The DNA here is from genome assembly GCA_023389455.1 of Actinomycetes bacterium. Classification (GTDB taxonomy): domain Bacteria; phylum Actinomycetota; class Actinomycetes; order Actinomycetales; family Cellulomonadaceae; genus Cellulomonas. The sequence goes on from JAEWEJ010000152.1 coordinate 10,300, forward strand.
CCGCGTCCGCCGTGGTCGCGTCCCCCTGCTGCAAGGCCATCTGAGGCGCGACCGCGGGCCGCACCCCCGGCCGCACGTGGCACCGGGCCGGGACGTCACGTCCCGGCCCGGTGGCCTGCGACGTCAGGGGTTCGCGTCGCGGCGTCGCAGGGCCTCGCGCAGCGGCGGCACGCGGGTGCCGAGCGCGGCGAGGGCGAGACGGGTCCGGCGCCGGCTGCGCAGCACGCCCGCCACGCCGACGAGCCACGGCACGAGCAGCACCGCGAACGCGACCCGGTACGCGTCGAGCGTGTAGACGGTCGCCCCCGGGGGTGACACCGCCTCCAGCACGACGCCGACGGCGAGCACGCCGAGGATCGTCGAGGTGAAGCCGCCGGTGTTGACGAACCCGCTCGCTGTGCCGAGCCGGTCCGGCGGGGTGAAGGTCCGGGCGAAGTCGAGGCCCACGAGGGACACCGGGCCCCCGGCGCCGATGACGACAGCGAACACGACGAGCTGGGCGAGGGGTCGCGGTGTCGCCGGCACCAGGACCCAGGCCCACACGGCGAGGGTCGCCCCGGCCGACGCGAGCACGACCCACGAGCGGCGCAGCGGGTGGCGACCGGTGAACAGCCCCACCAGCGGCCCCGCCACGATCGCGGACAGCGTCATGACGGTGAGCAGCACGCTCGCCTCGGCGGGGGTGCGGCCCTGCGCCGTGATGAAGAAGGGCACGCCCCACAGCATCGCCACGACGTTGAAGGAGAAGGGCGTGAGGAAGTGCGACCAGTACCCCAGCCGCGTGCCTGCGGGCTGCGCGGCCGCCCGGACGGCGCGGGAGAAGCCCTCGCTCGCGAGCGGTGCGACCGGTTGCGCGGGGCGGGGGTCGATGCCGGCGGCCGCGGCGAGGGTCGCGACCGCACCGGCGACGGCGAGCACGCCGAACGTGGTCGTCCAGCCCTCAGCGTGCAGGACCCACGCGACCGCCAGCGCCGAGACGATCTGCCCCGCCTGCCCGATCAGGCCCGTGACCTGCACCATCACCGGCACCCGGCGGGCGGGGAACTGCTCGGCGATGAGCCGGCAGGCGCTGATGAAGATCGCGGCGTCGCCGCCGCCGATCAGGGCGCGGGCGACCAGGGCGGTCGGCACGTCGTCGGCGACGGCGAGCAGCCCCTGCCCGGCGGCCATGACGGCCGAGCCCGTCGTGATGAGGACGCGGGCGCCGAGCCGGTCGACGAGCCGCCCGGCCGGGATCTGCAGGGCGGCGTAGACGGCGAGCTGCAGCACCGAGAACATCGCCAGGCCCGTCGCGCCGAGCGCGAAGCGGTCGACCGCCTCGACCCCGGCGACCCCGAGTGCCGTGCGGTGCACAACGGCGACGAGGTAGGCCGCGGCGGCGGCCGTCCAGGCCGTCATCGCCGTGCGGCGCGCGCGCATCCGTCCTCCTGTCCGTGCCTGCCCAGCGTATGACGCTCCACGGCCGGGCTCGGCCACCGGTGGCCCCGATCGGTCCCGGTGGGGCCGGGGTGTCGCCGCCGCGGCCACGCGGGGGACATGGCGTCGACCACACGGCTGGACAGTTGACCAAGACGTGCGCATGCCTCATAGTTGAACCCGACGGTGCGTATCGCCTGCCCCCTGCGCGGTGCGCACCGTCTTGACTCCGATCCGACGGGACGGGCCCCAGCGGCCCGTCCCGTCGGTCGTTCCCGGGCCACGGACCCCGCGTACCGGCGGCAGGTCCCCGACCGCGGGCGCAACCCGGGCAGGCACGGCGTGCCCACCCCGGGATCCGTCCCTCGCGCGGTTACCGTGCCAAGGTGACCGCTCCCGCCCGCACCCCCCGCACGGGGACCGACCCCGCCGGCGCCACGCCGCCGGCCGAGGGTGACGTCGGCACGGCCGAGCGGTCCGACACCGGGGACGGTCCGCCCGTGGCGCTCGTCGAGCCGCCCTCGCCCGCCGAGGTCCTCGAGGGCGCCGTCGTGACCTGGCGCGCCGCGCTCGTCGAGTCCGCAGGCGCCTCGACCCTGGCGGACGTCGACCAGCTGGGTGACGCCGCCCTCGACCTGTCGTCCGCCCACCCGTCCGGCATGGCCCAGCTGTTCGCCGGCCGGCCGACGCGGTTGTCGAACCTCGTGCGCGAGCCCGGTGCGCTGTCCAGCGCCCGCCGTCGGGCGCGGGCCGTCAGCGCCCGGGCCTCGGGCTACACCCAGCGGTACGGCATCGCGTCGACGTCCCTGGCCATCGGGGTCGCGACGTGGACCGACCGCTCCAGCGCCGACCTCGCCTCCGACGACGTCGGTGCCCTCGCGCACGTCACCCGGCACCCCCGTGGACCCGTCGGGCGTCCCGTCGGCCCCGACGGCCAGGAGGCCGCGGTGCGGACCGTCCGGGCCCCGGTGCTGCTGCGGCCCGTCGGGCTGCGCGCCCGCGGCACGGGCGAGGGCGACTACGAGCTGGAGCTCGAGCCCTCGATCGAGGTGAACCCGGTGCTCGCGCGGGCGCTGCGCGGGCACGGCGCCCTGCTCGACCCCGCGGCGGTGGCTCGCGGCACCTTCAGCGGGTCCGGCTTCGACCCGCGCGGCGCGCTGCAGCGGCTCGCGTCGCTGGGCGAGGCGGTCCTCGAGGACTTCTCGCTGGTGGAACGCGTGGTCGTCGGCACGTTCGTGCACCCCGGGCAGGTCATCGTCGACGACCTCGACCAGCTCGCCGGGACCCTCGAGCGGCACGACGTGGTGCGGGCCCTCGCGGGTCTCGAGGAGGCGCACGCCGCGCTCCAGGTGCCCCTGCCGGCCCCGGTCGTCGGGGACCGCGACCCGTCCCTCGAGCGCGGGGTGGGCGACCTCGACCCCGCGCAGCAGCACGTGCTGGACGTCGTCGCCACGGGCGCGCACGTCTTCGTCGACGCGCCGACGGGCTCCGACGTGACAGGGACCCTGGCCGCCGTCGTCGCCGACGCCGCGGCCGAGGGCCGCACCGTGCTCTACGTGCCCGGCCACCGGCGCGCCGCGGTCTCGCTCGTCGACCGCCTGCGGCGCCTCGGCCTGGGGGAGATCGTGCTGGACGTCGAGCCGCACGCAGGCTGGCGCGCCGCCGCCGCGCGACGGCTGCTCGGGGCGATGACGCTCGAGCCGCCCGTCGTCGACATGGACGCCGTGCAGGCCGTGCGCGAGCCGCTCGTCGAGCACCGCGAGCGGCTGCGCGGCTACGTCGACGCGCTGCACGAGCCGCGCGAGCCGTGGGGCGTCTCCGCCTACGACGCGCTGCAGGAGCTCGCCCGGCTCACCGCGACGCGTCCGACGCCGTCGACGACCGTGCGCCTGCGGCCGGAGGTCGCGCGCACCCTGGATGCCGACCGGCGTGCCGCTCTGGCGCGGGACCTCGTGCGTGCCGGAGAGCTCGGTGCCTTCCGGCTCCGGCCGCAGGACACCCCCTGGTACGGGGCGGACCTGCGCACCGCGTCCGACGCGCAGGTGGTCCGCCGCCGGCTCGACCGCCTGCTCGACGTCACGCTGCCGCTGCTGGTGGAGCGCGTCGCGCAGGTCGCCGGCGAGACCGGCCTCACACGGGCCACGACGCTCGACCAGTGGGCCGAGCAGCTGCGCATGCTCGACGGCGTGCGCACGTCGCTCGACGTCTTCCAGCCGCTGGTGTTCGAGCGCACGGCCGCCGACCTCGTCGCCGCCACCGCCAGCAAGGAGTGGCGCGAGGAGCACGACGTCCCCATGGGCTTCTGGGTCCGTCGGCGGCTGCGCAAGCAGGCGAAGGACATGCTGCGCCCCGGGCGCCCCGTGGCAGACCTGCACGGTGCGCTGATCGAGGTGCAGGAGCGTCGCGAGGTGTGGCAGGCGCACTGCCCCGCGGGCGGGTGGCCGCGGCTCCCGGAGCACCTCGAGGTCATCGAGGACGAGCACCGGGCCGTGCGGCAGGACGTCGAGGGCGTGGCCGAGGTGCTCGCCACGACGCCCCTGCGCGGCGACCTGACGAGCACCCCGTTCGAGGAGCTCCGCGAGCGGCTGGTGCGTCTGCGGTCCGGCGCCGCCGCGCTCGACTCCCTGCCCGAGCGCACCGCGCTGCTGCACGGGCTGCGCGCCGCCGGGCTGGGCGACCTCGTCGACGACCTCGCGGCCCGCCGCGTGGACCCCGCGCAGGCGCCCGCCGAGCTCGACCTCGCCTGGTGGAGCACGGTCTTCGAGGACGTCCTCGCCGCCGACCCGGCCCTGGCCGGCTACGACGGTGCGGCGCTCGGCGAGCTGTCCGCGCGCTACGCCGAGCTCGACCGCCGGCACGTGGTCAGCCGCACGGCGCCGGTCCTCGCCGCGGCGCTCGGGCGCATCGCCTCCGCGGTGCGCGTGCACCGCGACCAGGCCGAGGGGCTCTTCGCCGAGCTCGTCGAGGAGCGCATCACGTCCCTGCGGGACACGGTGGCGCGCTACCCCGACCTCGCGCGCCGTCTGCGGCCCGTGCTCGTCGCGGCGCCGATGCTCGTCTCGCAGGTGCTGCCGGCGTCGCGGACCGTGGACCTGGTCGTCGTGGACGCCGCGGCGCACCTGCCGATCGAGGCCGCGCTGCCCGCGATCGCCCGCGCCCGGCAGGTCGTCGTCGTCGGTGACGCGCGCTGCGCGTCGGGCAGCGCGGTGCGTGAGCTCGCGGCGGTCCTGCCGTCCGTGGCCCTGCACGCCGACGCGTCACGTCGCGACCCCTACCTCACGCGGTTCCTGGCGGAGCACGGGTACGAGGGCGTCCTCGTCCCCACGCCGCTGCCGGGCTCGCAGCCGCTGGTCAGCCTCGAGGTCGTCGACGGCACGGGCATGCCCGACCCGGCGACCAGCATGGTCGACTCCACGTCGGCCGAGGTCGACCGTGTCCTGGAGCTCGTCGTCGAGCACGTCCTGGAGCACCCGGACGAGTCGCTGGCCGTCGTCACGCTGACGCCGCGGCACGCCGACGCCGTGCGGGAGACGGTCCTGCGGGAGGTGCGTGACAACCCGGCGCTCGCCGCGTTCTTCGACGCCGGCCGGCGCGACCCGTTCGTCGTCGTCGACGTGGCCAACGTGGGCGGGCTGCGCCGTGACGCGGTGATCCTCTCCCTCGGTCTGGGCCGCACCCCGCACCGGCGGGTCCTGCACACGTTCGGGCCGGTCAGCCGGCCCGGCGGCGACGCGGTCCTGCTCGACGCGCTCGGGTCGACCCGGCACCGGCTGACCGTCGTCTCCTGCTTCCGCGGCGAGGACCTGGACCCCGAGCGGCTGCGCGGCCCCGGGCCCCAGCTGCTCGCCGACGTGCTGCGGTTCGCCGCCGAGCGCGCCGCTCAGGGCGCCGCGCACGCTGCCGCGGAGCGTCCGACCGGCGGGCCGGACCCCGACCGGCTCGTCCTCGACCTGGCTGAGCGGCTGTGGCGCCACGGGCTCGTCGTCGACGTGGACCACGGCGTGCCCGGCGGTGCGCGCATCCCGCTGGTCGTCGGCCACCCCGACCTGCCCGACGAGATGCTCGTGGCCGTCCTCACGGACGACGACGCGTACGTGGGTGAGCCGAGCGTCCGGGTCCGGGACCGCCTGGTCGGCGACCGCCTCGCCCGGCTCGGCTGGTCGGTGGTCCGCGTGTGGTCGGCCGCCGCGTTCCTCGACCCGCAGGCCGAGGTCGACCGGATCCGGCGGGCCGTGCACGCGGCGCTCCTCGAGCGCCGACCCGAGTCGGCCGCGCCCGTCTCCACCCCGGTCGGTCAGGTGCCCGTGCCCGTGGGTGACGACGAGGAGAGCGCGCCCGTGCGCCCGTACGTGGCCCAGGCGATGACGGGCGCCGTTCCCGTGGTCGCCGCGCCTGCGACGGGCACGGTGCCCGTGGTGCCGGCCCGGACCGGTGCGGCGTCGCAGTCCCCGGCGCCCGCCGCTGACGCGCCCGCGCAGTCCCCGGCGCCCGGCGACCCGGCTCCCACGGGCGTCCCGGCTCCCACGGGCGCCGCTGCGGTGGTCCGGACGCCGACCGGCGTGATGCCTGTCGTCGCCCCGCGGACCGCGTCGACGACGCGTCCGGCGGGTGCGCAGACCGGGCACACGTCCGGCGGTACGCCCGCCGCAGTCGCCGACGAGGTCGTCGCGACCACGACCGGTGAGCAGCTCGCCCTGCCCGTCCGGACTGCCCCGCGCCCCGACGTCCGTGCCGGCCTGCCCATCAACGCCTACAGCGACGACCAGCTCGACGACCTCGTGCGCTGGCTCCGGTCGGACGGCGCGGAGCGCACGCGGGAGCAGCTCGCGGACGCCCTGCGTGGCGAGCTCGGGGTGACCCGCCGCAGCCACCGTGTCGACTCCGCGGTGCGGGCGGCCGTGACCCGCGCGTTCAGCTGAGCCGCGCGTTCAGATGAGCCGCGCGTTCAGCTGAGCCGCGCGTTCAGCTGAGCCCCGCGTTCTGCTGAGCCCCGCGGGGCGTCGGCTCGCCACTGCCGGGCGGGGGCCCGCTCACCAGTGCGGCGGCTTCTCCCGCTGCAGCCGGTCGTCGTTCGACGACGGCTCCTCCCGGCCCCAGCCCTGGTCCGTGTCGTCCGCGGACCGGGGGGCGCGCCAGAGGTCCTCCGACGGGTCCGTCGCCGCCCGCCGGGCCGCACCGGACGGGGGTGGCGGAGGGGGGACCGGTCGCACGTCCGTCCGGCCGGCGCCGCTGAGCGGCGTGGGGCTGCGTCCGGCGCCGTCCGGTGCCGCAGGCAGCGTGGAGCGCAGGACGCTCTCGTCGGTCCCGACCGTGCCCGGCGGTCGGACCGCGCGGCGCGGGCGACGCGGTGCTGTGGTCATGCTCCGATCTTCCCACCGGGCGCCGGTGGGCATGCGTGGCCCCGGGCTCCACGACGGCGCGCCCGTCCGCGGGGCCGGGCGCGGCTCAGATGCTCGGCGAGGCCGGGGGAGCCGGCGGCGTCGAGGGAGGTGCCGGAGGCACGGGCCCCGGGGGAGCGGACGGCGCGGTGGTCGAGCTGCCCGGCGACGACGACAGGTCGTTGACGATGGCCGGCGACAGCCGCTGCGACAGCAGGTCCCGGATCTCCTGCAGCAGCAGGATGTCCTCGGCCGGTGCGGCGGGCTCGTCCTCCTGCCCCTTCTTGCGACGCGCCGCGAGCGCGTTGAGGGGCAGCACGATGAGGAAGTAGATCGCGGCTGCCGTGATGAGGAACTGGATCAGGGCGTTGAGGATGACACCGACCTGGATCGCCGCGATGGGGTCCTCACCCGGGCCCGGCGTCCGCCAGGTGTACGGGCCGATGTTCCAGAGGTTCTCGAGGTTCGGCTTGCCGAAGATCCACCCGATCAACGGGCTGATGAGCGCGTCCTGCACCGCGCCGACGACGGCGGTGAACGCCGCGCCGACCACCACGCCGACGGCCAGCTCGACCGCGTTGCCCCGGGCGATGAAGTCCTTGAAACCCTCGAGGACCTTCGCCACGCCCTTCACCTGCGGACTCGCCCCGACGGTCCGGAGCCGTTCCCCGGCCCCACGCACACGCTCTCGCCTGCTGTCCGACATCGTGTCCCCCTGCGTGTGCGCGTCCGACCTGACGTCCTCATCCGATCATGGCACGATCACCGCGACCAGCCGCGACGAGGCGCTGGCCTCCGCGATCCGCACGGCCTCCTCGGGGGTGACCGCGACGAGCACCGGCGGTCCGTCGTCCGCCGACGCCCCGCCCAGCAGGCCGTCGGCGGCCTGCTCACGGACCGGCGTCGGGCGCACCAGGGCGCGGCGTGCCACCGTCTCACCGGGGCCACCCTCCGGGCGGGCTGCCACGAGGTCCAGGTGCAGGCCGGGTTCGAGGAGCGCCGAGACCCCGGGGTCGTCCAGGCGCACCGCGACGACGACGCGGCCGGGTGGCCCCGCGAGCGTGGTGCCGGCCAGCAGCGACGGGGCCACGGGGGTCCGCGCGGGCAGGTCGACCACGACGACCCGGCCCTCGACGTGGCCCGTCCCGGCCGGTGCGTGCGCGGGTGCGACGCCGGGCGGCACGTCGACGACCGCGAGGTCGGACGCCCCGAGCGTGGTGCCCGCGACCACGTCCCGCGTCAGCACCACGACGGGGACCGTGGCGGGCGGGGGCGGACGCACCGCCTGCACCACGACCCCCGCGGCCGCGCCGAGGCACGCCGCCGCGAGCAGGAACCGCAGCCGCCACAGGACCGACCGGGCGCGCACCCGCGGCGTGGGCCGCACGGGAGGCAGGGGCGGGGGCGGTGCGTGCGCTGCGGTGCGGAACGTGGGGAGAGGGGCGACCATGCCGCGACGCTAGGTCGCGGCCCGGTGGTGGTGGGAACCACGCCGCCAGGGCGTGGACGCGCCCCCGGAGGACGAGGGCTGTGGGCGGCTCGGGTCAGGCGGACGCGGCGGGTGCGGCGCTCGACGTCGACGAGCCCGACGACCCGCTGCCCGAGGACCCGCTGCCCGACGACCCGCTGCCCGAGGACCCGCTGCCCGACGACGTGGACGCCGCGGCGGGTGCCGGGCCCGACGTCGACGTCGTCGAGGACGTGCTCGACGACGAGGACGAGCTGGTCGTCCGCGAGCTCGAGCGTGCGTCGTTGCGGTAGAACCCGGAGCCCTTGAACACGACACCCACCGCGGAGAAGACCTTGCGCAGGCGGCCCTCGCAGGCGGGGCACACGGTGAGGGCGTCGTCGGTGAACGACTGCTGGACCTCGAAGGCGTGGTCGCAGGCCGTGCAGCGGTAGGCGTAGGTGGGCAAGGTATCTCCAGACGGTCGTTCGCCGGGCGTCCCCGGCAGGTGCTCGACGTGCTCCTGCAGTGCTCCCGCAGCGGCCTCCACGGGTGTCCGCCCGCTCCGGCCCGGCCGCCGCCGCGGTGGTCTGCGCCACGGTCGCGGCCGGTCGACCCGCGCGGTGGCGTCTCGTGCCCGCCCCGCGCCTGTCGTTGGCACTCTCAGGATCCGAGTGCCAACTCTAGCGCCGCCGTCAAGCGCGGCCGCGGGTACCCTGCGACCGTGCCTCGTCGCCACCGCCTGCGTGCCGCCCTCGTCGTCGTCGCCGTCGTCGTCGTGCTCGTCGTCCTGGCCGCCACCGTCCTGACGACCCTCGTCGTGCGGCGGCCGCTCCCTGACCTGCAGGGGTCGCAGACCCTTGCAGGCCTGGGCGCCGAGGTGGAGGTGACGCGCGACGCACGCGGCGTGCCGACGATCGTCGCCGAGAGCGCGCGCGACCTGTTCCTCGCGCAGGGCTACGTGACGGCGCAGGACCGGTTCTTCGAGATGGACCTGCGGCGGCACGTCACCGCCGGTCGGCTCGCCGAGCTCGTCGGCGCTGACGAGGACGCGATCGCGTCGGACACGATGGTGCGCACCCTGGGATGGCGTCGGGTCGCCGAGCACGAGTGGGAGCTGCTCTCGCCCGCGGCGCGCGACCACCTGCAGGCCTACGCCGACGGCGTCAACGCGTACCTCGGGGACCGGGACCCCGGCGCGATCGCGATGGAGTACACGGTGCTCGGCCTGCGGGTGCCGCTGGAGGCACCGGAGCCGTGGGACCCCGTCGACTCCCTCGCGTGGCTCAAGGCGCTGGCGTGGGACCTGCGGTCGAACTACGACAGCGAGCTGTCGCGCGCGATGACGTACCAGGTCGTGCCCGACGTCGCCCGTGTCGAGGAGCTGTTCCCGCCGTACCCGCAGGACCGCAACCTGCCGATCGTCGGCGCCTCCGAGGCGGCCGGCACGACGTACCCGACGTCCGCCGCGCTCGGGCTGGACCTGGCCGGGCCGGACCTGCAGGCGGCGCTCGCCGCGGCGGACCGGGCGGTCGCGGCGGTGCCGAACCTCGTCGGCGACGGGGAGGGCGTCGGCTCGAACTCGTGGGTCGTGGCGGGTGAGCACACCGTCTCCGGGCTGCCGCTGCTCGCGAACGACCCGCACCTCGGCATCTCCGCGCCGGGGATCTGGACGCAGGTCGGCCTGCGCTGCGCCGAGGTGTCGGACGCCTGCCCGTTCGACGTCACCGGCTTCGCGATGTCCGGGCTCCCCGGCGTCCTCATCGGGCACAACAGCGGGCTCGCCTGGGGCCTGACGAACATGGGCGCGGACGTCACCGACTTCTTCCTCGAGCGTGTCGACCGCGACACCGTCCGCGTGGACGACGGCCACGAGCCGATCGAGGTGCGGATGGAGACCATCGAGGTCGCCGGGGGCGAGGACGTGGAGATCGCGGTCCGCAGCACCCGCCACGGCCCGATCGTGTCCGACGTGCTCGGGGTGGACGCGGCCGCGCGGGCCCCGGTGCCCGAGGGCGCACCCGGCAACCGGTTCGCCGTGTCCCTCGCGTGGACCGCGCTCGAGCCCGGCCGGACGGTCGAGGCGTTCTTCGCGATGATGACCGCGCAGGACGCGGACGACGTCGCCGCTGCCGCCACGCTGCTCGACGTCCCGTCCCAGAACATCGTCTTCGCCACGACGGACGGCCACATCGGGTACCAGGCGCCGGGGCGCATCCCCGTGCGCGCCGCCGTCGACGGGCCCGTGCCGTCGGACGGGACCTGGCCGCGCCCCGGGTGGGACTCCCGGTACGACTGGCAGGGCTGGGTGGACCCGGCGCAGATGCCGCGGACGCTCGACCCCGCCGAGGGCTTCATCGTGGCGGCGAACCAGGCCGTCGCCCCGGCCGGCGTCGGCCCCTACCTGGCGACGGACACGGACTACGGCTACCGCAGCCAGCGCATCCGTGACCGGCTCGCCGAGACCGTCGCGGCGGGCGGCACCCTGGACGTCGCGTCCATGGCGGAGCTCCAGAACGACCGGCACAGCCCGTTCGCCGCGGTGCTGGTCCCCGCGCTGCTGCAGGTCGAGCTGGAGGACTCGTTCGACCGGGCGGGCCAGGAGCTGCTGCGCGACTGGGACCGGTCGATGGACGAGGACTCGGCCGCCGCCATGTACTTCGCCGCCGTGTGGGCGGACGTGCTGGCGCTGACCTTCGCCGACGACCTGCCGGAGGGGCACGCGCCGTCGGGTGACTCCCGCTGGCTCGAGGTGATCCGGGCGATGCTGGAGAACCCCACCTCACCCTGGTGGGACGACCGCACGACCGCGGGCGTCGTCGAGGGGCGCGACGACGTGCTCCGCCGGGCGCTGGTGTCGGCACGGCGCGAGCTCACCGCCAAGATCGGCAGCCGGACGGAGGACTGGGCCTGGGGGATGCTGCACGTCGCCGCACCCCGGCACACGCTGCTGGGTGGGCCCGGGTCGCCGGGCGTCCTGCGGCGCCTGGTGGACCCGACGCCGCAGCACGTCGGTGGCGGCGCGTCCATCGTCGACGCCACCGGCTGGGACGCGTCGAGCGGGTCGTTCGAGGTCACGTCGGCACCGTCGATGCGGATGGTGGTCGACCTGGGCGACCTGGACTCCTCGACGTGGGTCAACCTCATGGGCGTGTCGGGCCACCCGGCGAGCGCGCACTACGACGACCAGCTCGAGGCGTGGGCGCAGGGGCGGCAGTTCCCCTGGCCGGCGTCGGCAGCCGCTGTCGAGGCGGACGCCGTCGACCGGCAGGTCCTGGCGCCGCCGGAGGGCTGACGACCGCGGGCCCTCAGGCGCCGGGGTGCTGCCCCGGCGCGACGCGGTGCCAGCCGTCGGGGGTCGCGACCATGGTGACCGGGCGGTCGTGGGGCTCGCGGGGGAGCACGTCGAGCACCTCGTCCTCGTGCACCAGCGCGATGACGGGTGCGTCGGGCCGGACGTGCGCGAGCACGCGGTCGTACCAGCCGCCGCCCTGGCCGAGGCGCGCACCCTCACGGTCGTCCGTGCGGCCCAGGATGAACCAGTAGCCGTCGACGTCCACCCGCCCCCAGTCGAAGGTCGAATAGACCTGCCGGCCCGGAATTGACGTGAAGT
>JAEWEJ010000018.1 GCA_023389455.1 Actinomycetes bacterium
CGTCGTCGAACCCGTACCTGGCGTTCGCGGCCATGCTCATGGCCGGCCTCGACGGCATCCAGAACCGCATCGAGCCGCCGGAGCCGGTCGACAAGGACCTGTACGAGCTGCCCCCCGAGGAGCACGCCCTCATCCAGCAGGTCCCGGGCTCGCTGTCCGAGGTGCTCGACAACCTCGAGGCCGACCACGACTGGCTGACCGCCGGCAACGTCTTCACGCCGGACCTCATCCAGACGTGGATCGACTACAAGCGCTCGGCAGAGGTCGACCCGATCCGGCTGCGCCCGCACCCGCACGAGTTCGAGCTCTACTACGACTGCTGAGTCGTCAGGTGTCACGGCTGCTCCCGTGAGCGCCTGACCTGCAGGAAACGGCACCCCCGTCACCCTCGTGGTGGCGGGGGTGCCGCGCGTGCTCGTCTCCTCCACCGGCCCCTTCCCCGTCGTGCTGCAGGCGGCCGACGAGGCGGGCCTCGCCGTCGCGGAGACGGCGCGGATCGCGCCGCGCGGACGGGGCGCCGCGGTCGCCGGGACGCCCGACCGTCACTGCGTGACGCCCGGGCCCAGGAGCCACCGGTCGACCCGGACCTCGACGAGGACGCGCGGCCCGTCCTGGCGGGCGTCGGCCGCGTCCCAGCCGCCGTACTTGCCGGCGAACCGGGCGAGGACCGTGGGGTACGACCTGATGTCGTGGTGCACGCGCGCCGTCCCCTCGGCGACCGACGGCCGCGGTCCCGACCCGTCGACCGCGAGCACCACCCGGGGGTCCCGCTCGATGTTGGAGACCTTGACGTTCACGGTGGAGCTCGCGATCCAGAAGGTGCCGACGTCGTGCAGGAACCAGACGGGCGTGACGTGCGCGGACCCGTCGCGCCGCAGCGTCGTCAGCCAGGCGCACGGCGCCGCGGCGACCGCCTCGACGACCGCGTCCGCCGGTGCCCTGTGCGTGTGCGTCATGGCGAGGACCCTAGACGTCGCCACCCTGGGACGGGCGGATGCCTGCGAGGACGATCTCGACCATGCGGGGCACGAGCTCGGGCACGTCGCGTGCGACCGGCTCCGGCAGCGGGCGCGTGACCATGCCGACGCCCAGGATGAGCTCGAGCGGCTGGAGGTCGGCGCGGACCAGGCCGGCCGCGCGGGCGACCGCCAGCACCTCCCCCACGCCGACGAGCGTCTCGGCCTGGGCGTCGCGGACCGTGTCGGACAGGTCGGTGACGTGGTCCGCCAGGGCCGCGGACAGCGCACCGAGGTCGAGCTCGACGAGCCGCAGCACGTAGGCCCGCCACGCCGCCGCGGCGTCGACCGGCATGGTACGCAGGGCCTCGTCGGCCGCGCCGTGCACGTCCTCGAGGATGGCGACCGCCACCTCGTCGGCCAGGGCGGCACGCGAGGGGAAGTTGCGGTACAGGGTCGCGATGCCCACCTCGGCCGCCTCGGCGACCGCCTCGAGTGCGACGTCGCTGCCGTGGGCCGCGAACAGCTGACGGGCCGCGCGGACCAGCCGTCCACGGCGCCGTGCTGCATCGGCTCGCATGCGCTCCTCCTGGGGTGATGTCCGCCACGATCCCGCCGTCCTGGGTTCCACCACCTTAACCGGAGGAGTAGCCTCCATATAAGCGGAGGAAGAACTTCCGCTTGCAGCTCCCTCGAAGGACACCGATGACCGCGACGCTCGACCTGGTCCCCGACCCCGCCACGGACGAGGCCCCCGCCACCCGCACCGCCCGCCGCCCGTTGGCCACCCTGGTCGGCATGACCGTGGCCCTCGGCGCCGTGCTGGCCGTCCTGCTGGCGATCTTCATCCTCCCCTCGCTGAAGAGCGGGCCCCGCGACCTGCCGGTCGGGCTGGTCGGGTCGTCGCAGGAGACGGCGCGGTTCGAGGAGGCCCTGACGGCTGCCGCCCCCGACGCCTACGACGTCCGCCACCTCCCGACGCAGGACGCGCTCGAGCGCGCCGTCGAGGCCCGCGAGGTCGTCGGCGGCTTCGTGGTCGACCCGCAGGGCGTCCACAGCGTGGTCGCGTCCGCGGGCGGCGCGAACATCGCCCAGACCGTCACCGCGACCGCGCAGGGCCTCGGGACCGCGCTCGGGGTGCCCGTCAGCACCAGCGACGTCGTCCCCCTGCCCACCAGCGACCCGTCCGGCATCGGCATCGGCGGGCTCGCCTTCCCGCTCGTCTTCGGCGGCATCGTGCCCGTCGTCGCGTTCCGGACCGCCTTCGCCCGCAGCAACACGTGGAAGCTCGTCGGCCTGCTGACGTTCTCCGTGGTCGGCGGGCTGGTCGTCGCCGCGGTGCTGCGGTTCGCGTTCGGCAGCATCGAGTCGGCGTTCCTCCCCGTCGCCGGCGCGATGGCGCTCGGCATCGCCGCGATGGCGTTCCCGTTGACCGGTCTGCAGGAGGCCTTCGGCGGCAAGGGCTTCACGGCCGGCGCCATGACGATGATGTTCCTCGGCAACCCGTTCGCGGGGATCGCCACCACCTCGGCCTGGCTGCCCGCCGGGCTCGGCACCTTCGGGCAGATCCTGCCCCCGGGAGCCACCGGCACCCTGGTGCGCTCGGTCGCCTACTTCGGAGGCACGGGCGGGCTCACCGCCGGCCTCACGCTGGCCGGCTGGGTCGTCGTCGGGCTCGTCATCCACACGGTCGGGTCACGCCGCGCGGCGCGGACGACGGCCGTGACCACCGCACCGCAGGTCGCCGGCGCCGTCGCCTGAGCGGCAGCAGGGCAGGTCGGGCGGTCAGGCGCGCAGGGGGACGCGCCGCACGCGCAGCGCGGTCAGGTCGTACCCCTGGCTGACCTCGCTCCACCGCACGCGGGGCGGCCCCGCGGCAGCGAGGTCGTCACGCAGCAGGACGGAGACGAACACCTCGGTCTCCGCGGACGCGAGCGGCGCCCCCGGGCACCGGTGGTGGCCGTCGCCGAAGGCGAGCACGGCCGGCCCCGAGGCGCGCGTCATGGTCCGTCCCGGACGCACCGCGTGCGGGTCGGCGCCCACGACACCGGCATCGGCGTTGACCGCCCGGACGTCCACGTCGACCAGGGCACCGGCCGGCAGCTCGACGGGTCCGTCAGGGCCGTCGAGCGTCAGCGGCGCCGTGGTGCGGCGCAGCAGGTGCCCGACGACCGGCTCGACGCGCAGCACCTCCTCGAGGATCGCGACCCGGCCGTCCCGGTCGGACGCGCGGTACCGGGCACGCAGCGCGTCGTCGTCGAGCAGGTGCCACACGGCCGCCGCGATGAGCTCGCGGGTCGTCGCCATGCCGGCCGCCGCGTACGTGACGCACTCGGTGAGGATCTCCAGGTCCGAGTAGCCCTCGTCCAGCAGGCTGCTGATGAGGTCCTCGTGTCGCCGCCGCCGCCGCGCGCGGATGGCGGGCTTCACGTCGAGCACGTAGAACCGCGGCATCGCGGTGCCGCGCAGGGCCTCCCTCACGCCGGCGAGCGGTGAACCGGGACGCGGCGGGGGCGCGAAGAACGCGTCGAGGCGCGCGCGCATCCGCGGCGACGAGCCGTGGTCCAGGCCGATCACCCGGGACGCGACCTCGACCGCCATCTGCATGCTCAGCGCCGTCACGTCCGTCCACCGGTCGGTGCGCACCTGCGCGACGACGCGCTCGGCGGTGGCCTGCATCCAGTCGCGGTACCCGGCCACGACGCGCGGGGCGAACAGGTGGGCCGCAGCGCGCCGCTGCGCGTGGTGGACCTCGCCCTCGACGAAGAGGATCGGCGGCCGGATCCGCACCGGTCCACCACCACCGACGTCGTCGGCACCGAACCCGGCCTGCCGCGTGTGCTCGGGGCGCCGCAGCACGTCACGAGCCAGCGCGTAGGACCGGATGCGCCAGCGCGGACGCTCCCCCGCGACGTGCTCGATCGCCGGGCCGCTGCCGTCACCGGGCTGTGCGGTCTTGCGCACCGGGCAGCCGGTCGCACCCTGCGCCTGCCCGTCAGTGGTCGCCGTCACCCGTTCGACTGTAGGGGTCACCCGTCCGGCGGACCACCGCGACGTCAGCCGTAGAACACCCGCTCCACGACGGCCCGCGCGCGGCGCGCGGTCCGCAGGTACGTCTCCTCGAGCATGGCACCCGACCCCGGGGGGTGACCCAGCACGCGCGCGACGCCCGCGAGCGCCGTGCGGTCGTGCGGCAGCACGTCCGCGTGCGCCCCCTCGGCGCGCCCCGTCCACAGGACGTTCGCGTCGCGGACGCGGGAGGCGAGCAGCCAGGCCTCGCGCAGGACGGCCGTGTCGTCCGCCTCGAGCAGCCCGGCGGCGCGCGCCGCGTCCAGCGCGTCGAGCGTCGAGGTGGTCCGCAGACCCGGCACGGCGTGGGCGTGCTGCAGCTGCAGCAGCTGGGCCGTCCACTCGACGTCGCTGATGCCACCGCGGCCCAGCTTGAGGTGCCGCGACGGCTCGACACCGCGCGGGAGCCGTTCGGCCTCGACCCGTGCCTTGATGCGCCGGATCTCACGCTCGGTCGCGGCGTCGAGACCGCCGGCGGGGTACCGCAGCGGGTCGATGAGCGCGACGAACCGCTCCCCCAGCTCGTGGTCGCCCGCCACCGGACGTGCCCGCAGCAGCGCCTGGCTCTCCCACGGGGAGGACCACCGCTGGTAGTACTCGACGTACGCGTCGAACGACCGCGCCAGGGGCCCGTTGCGGCCCTCGGGGCGCAGGTCCGCGTCGACGCTCAGCGTCGGCTCGGGCCCCACGGCCCCCAGCAGCTGACGCACGCGCGTGGCGACCGACACCGCGAAGTCCTGGGCGACCTTGCCGTCGGCACCGGGCAGCGGGTCGTGCACGAAGAGCACGTCGGCGTCCGACGAGTAGGCCATCTCGCGTCCGCCGAGGCGACCCATCGCGACGACCAGCAGGCGGGTCGGGCTCACGTCGAGGCCGGCAGCGGTGCGCGCGTCGGACTCCGCGACGCGCAGCGTCCCGGCGAGCACGGCGTCGGCCGTGACGGTCAGGCTCTGCGAGGCCCGCACCCCGGTGGTGACCCCCAGGACGTCGGCGACCGCGGTGCGCGCGAGCTCGCGACGGCGCAGCGCGCGCAGCGCCGTCACCGCAGGCACGGGTTCCGACGCGCGCCGCAGCACGGCGTCGGCCTCCGCCGCGAGCCGTTCCGCCGACCGGGGCGCCAGCTCGCCGTCGTCGTCCAGCCAGGTCACCGACTCGGGCGAGCGCAGCAGCGCGTCGGCGACGTACCGGGACGTCGACAGCACCTGTGCGAGGTTCTGCGCCGCGCTGCCCGAGTCACGCAGCAGCTTGAGGTACCAGTGCGTCGTGCCGAGCTGGTCGGACAGGCGCCGGAAGGCGAGGAGCCCGCCGTCGGGGTCGGCCCCGTCCGCGAACCAGCCGAGCATGACGGGCAGCAGCTGGCGCTGGATCGCCGCCCGCCGGGAGACGCCGTCGGTCAGCGCGGCGATGTGCCGGACGGCACCGGCCGGATCCCGGTACCCGATCGCGGCCAGCCGGGCGCGCGCCGCCTCCGGCGCCAGCCGCGCCTCCTCGGTCGACAGCGCCGCGGTCGCGGGCAGCAGCGGCCGGTAGAACAGCTCCTCGTGCAGTCGACGCACCTCACGCCGGGTGGCCCGCCACCGCTCGAGCAGCCCCTCGGCACCCTCGGCACGCATCCCCATGGTCCGCGCCAGACGGCGCAGGTCGGCGTCCGACGTCGGGACGAGGTGGGTGCGCTGCAGCCGGTGCAGCTGGATGCGGTGCTCCATGGTCCGCATCCACCGGTAGCAGACGGCCAGCTGCGCGGCGTGCTCGCGGCCCACGTAGCCCCCGGCGGCCAGCGCCGCCAGCGCCGTCAGCGTGCTCGGGCTGCGGATCGTCTCGTCGGCGCGCCCGTGCACGAGCTGCAGCAGCTGCACCGTGAACTCGACGTCCCGCAGACCTCCGACGCCGAGCTTGAGCTGGCGGTCGGCCTCGGCCCGCGGCACGTGCGCCTCGACGCGCCGCCGCATGGCCTGGGAGTCCTCGACGAAGTGCTCGCGCTGGACCGCGGACCACACGAACGGGTTGACGGTCTCGACGTACGCGCGCCCGAGCTCGACGTCCCCGGCCAGCGGCCGGGCCTTGAGCAGCGCCTGGAACTCCCACGTCTTGGCCCAGCGCTCGTAGTAGGCGCGGTGGCTGGCGAGCGTCCGCACCAGCGGCCCGTCCTTGCCCTCGGGTCGCAGCGCGGCGTCCACCGGCCACAGCGCCGGCTCCCCCGCGGGCGCGCAGCACGCCCGCGCGAGGCCCGCGGCGAGGCGGGCGCCGGTGATCATCGCCTCGTCCTCGGGGGTGCCGTCGACGGGCTCGGCGACGTACACGACGTCGACGTCCGAGACGTAGTTGAGCTCGCGCCCCCCGGCCTTGCCCATGCCGATGACGGCGAGCCGCACCCCGCGGCCCTCGTCCTCGAGGTCGGCACGCGCCAGGGCGAGCGCGGCCTCGAGCGCGGCGGCCGCCAGGTCCGCCAGGGCCGCACCGACGCCCGGCATGCGGCTGAGCGGGTCGTCGGCCGTCAGGTCCGTGGCCGCGATGCGCAGCAGCCGGGTGCGGTAGGCG
>JAEWEJ010000175.1 GCA_023389455.1 Actinomycetes bacterium
GACCAGGCCGGTGACGGCGCCGCGGGACAGGCCGGTGGCCGCCGCGATCTGCGCCCGCGACGGCGGGGCGGCCGCGTCGACGACCTGCGCGAGCACGACGGACAGGTTGTGGACCCGCATCTGGGCCTGCCGGGCGGCGCGTGACGGGTCGGGAACCTGCTCGGCGGCGCGGCCCTGGCGGGTGCGGGGACCGGGCGCGCCGACCACCTCGCGGACCACCTCGCCGGTCGCCTCGGCGACCGCCTCGGGGGTGGCGCCGAGGGTCGACGACGGGGTCACGGGCGCGCCGTCGCGCACTGTGGCACCGCTCACCTCGTCCACCGTCGGCATGGCTTGACCCTACCGATCTCCGGGGATAAATTCATCCCGAGAACAAAACCCGGTCGCTCGGCAGCCGCGCGCCCGGTCCGCACTCGACGTGGAGGCGTCCATGGTTCGCAAGCCCACCCCCGAAGACAAGTTCTCGTTCGGCCTCTGGACGGTCGGATGGAACGCGCAGGACCCGTTCGGCGCCGCCACGCGCCCGTGGCTCGACCCGGTCGAGTCCGTGCACAAGCTCGCCGAGCTCGGCGCCGCGCACGTGACCTTCCACGACGACGACGTGGTGCCCTTCGGCTCCTCGGACGCCGAGCGCGAGAAGATCCTCGACCGCTTCCGCGGCGCGCTGGCCGAGACCGGCATCACGGTCGAGATGGTCACGACCAACACGTTCACGCACCCGATCTTCAAGGACGGCGCGTTCACCTCGAACGACCGCCGCGTGCGTCGCTACGCGCTGCGCAAGATCCTGCGCAACGTCGACCTCGCCGCGTCGCTCGACGCCGACACGTTCGTCATGTGGGGCGGCCGTGAGGGCGCCGAGTACGACTCGGCCAAGGACCTGTACGCCGCGCACCAGGCGTACGCCGACGGCATCGACACCGTCGCCGCGTACATCAAGGAGAAGGGCTACGGCCTGCGCATCGCGCTGGAGCCGAAGCCCAACGAGCCCCGCGGCGACATCCTGCTCCCGACGATCGGGCACGCGCTCGGCCTCATCGCCAAGCTCGAGCACGGCGACATCGTCGGCCTCAACCCGGAGACGGGCCACGAGCAGATGGCCGGCCTGAACTACACGACGGGCCTCGCGCAGGCGCTGTGGGCGGACAAGCTCTTCCACATCGACCTCAACGGCCAGCGCGGCATCAAGTACGACCAGGACCTGGTCTTCGGCCACGGCGACCTGTTCTCCGCGTTCGCGACGGTCGACCTCGTCGAGAACGGCTTCCCGGGTGGCGGCCCCAAGTACACGGGCCCGATCCACTTCGACTACAAGCCGTCGCGCACCGAGAACTTCGACGGCGTGTGGGAGTCGGCTCGCGCCAACATGGCGACCTACCTCCTGCTCAAGGAGCGCGCCATCGCGTTCCGCCAGGACCCCGAGGTCCAGGAGGCCCTGGAGGCCGCCGGTGTCTTCGAGCTGTCCAAGCCGACGCTGAACGAGGGCGAGACCCTGGCCGACTTCCTGGCCGACCGGTCCGCGTTCGAGGACTTCGACGTCGAGGGCGTGGCCCAGCACGGCTACGGCTTCGTGCGCCTCAACCAGCTCGCGCTCGAGCACGCGCTCGGCGCCCGCGGCTGACCTGAGCACCACCCGACGCCCGGGGAGCCTCGCGCTCCCCGGGCGTCGCCCGTCCCCGGCCCGGACGTCCGATCAGGCCGCGGGACGTCACCCCTCGGACACCCAGCGCCCGGCAGGCCGGGCACCCTCGGCAAGGGAGCACACGCGATGACGCTCGTGGCAGGTGTGGACTCGTCCACACAGTCGTGCAAGGTGGTCGTGCGCGACGCGCAGACCGGTGAGCTGGTCCGGCAGGGCCGCGCCAGGCACCCGGAGGGCACCGAGGTGCACCCGCACCACTGGTGGGACGCCCTGCAGGCCGCCATCGCGGACGCCGGCGGCCTCGACGACGTCGAGGCGATCTCGGTCGGCGGGCAGCAGCACGGCATGGTCGTGCTCGACGCCGACGGCGAGGTGATCCGCGAGGCGCTGCTGTGGAACGACACCCGTTCCGCGCAGGCGGCGCGCGACCTCATCTCGGAGCTGGGCGACGGCGACGAGACCGCCGGCGCGCAGGCGTGGGCGGACGCGATCGGGTCGGTCCCGGTCGCCTCGCTGACCGTGACCAAGCTGCGCTGGCTGCGCGACAACGAGCCGGAGAACGCCGCACGCGTGGCCGCGGTGGCGCTCCCCCACGACTGGCTGACGTGGAAGCTCGCCGGCGGCATGGCCGAGGTCGGCTTCGACGGGCTGGTCACGGACCGGTCCGACGCGTCCGGCACCGGCTACTGGTCACCGTTCACCGAGGACTACCGCACGGACCTGCTCGAGAGGGCGCTGGGCAGCGTGCCGCGCCTGCCGCGCGTGCTCGCGGCCAACGAGGCCGGCCCCGTCGCTCCCGCGTTCGCGAAGAAGCCCGTCCTCGGCCCCGGTGCCGGCGACAACGCCGCGGCCGCCCTCGCGCTCGGCCTGCTGCCGGGTGACGTCGCGGTGTCGCTCGGGACGTCCGGCGTGGTGTCGGCCATCTCCGCCGCGCCGATCGCCGACGGCACCGGCCTGGTCACCGGGTTCGCGGACGCGACCGGCTCCTACCTGCCGCTCGCGGTGACGCTCAACGCGTCGCGCGTGCTCGACGCGGCCTGCCGGATGCTGGGCGTCGACCACCCGGGCCTGTCGGAGCTCGCGCTGTCGGCACCCGCCGGCGCCGACGGCCTCGTGCACATCCCCTACCTCGAGGGCGAGCGCACCCCGAACAAGCCGCTGTCCACCGGCGCCCTGCACGGCATGCGCCTGGCCAACACCACGCCCGCGCACGTCGCGCGCGCCGCGGTCGAGGGCATGCTCTGCTCGCTGGCCGACGGCATCGACGCGATGCGCGCCGTGGGTGTCCCGGTCGAGCGCGTCTTCCTCATCGGCGGCGGCGCGCAGTCCGAGGCCGTGCGCCGCATCATCCCGTCGATCATGGGCGTGGACGTGCAGGTGCCGACCCCCGGCGAGTACGTGGCCGACGGCGCCGCCCGCCAGGCCGCGTGGGTGCTGTCCGGGCAGGACGCGCCCCCGGCGTGGTCCGCGTCGTCCGGCGCCGAGGTCATGACCGGCGAGCCGACGCCGCTCGTGCGCGAGCAGTACGCGGCCGCCCGCGACCTCACGGTCGACCGCCCGGCCTGACCCCGGCGGACGACGAAGGGGCCGGCACCCGTGTGGTGCCGGCCCCTTCGTCATGCGTCACGCCCCCCGACGTGGCGCTGGGTGCGACGCTCAGTGGGCGTCGTCGTAGGCCTTCTTGACCTCGGCGGAGATCCGGCCCCGCTCGGAGACCACGTACCCGTTCGCCTTGGCCCACTCGCGGATCTCCTGCGCCTCGTTCGAGCGCGCGCTGCGCGACGTGGAGGACGAGGACCGCGTGGCGGACCGGCCCGCCGACCGGGCGCTGACCTTGCGGCCGTTGGCCACCCACGGCGCGAGCGCGTCGCGGAGCTTGGCGGCGTTGTCGGACGTGAGGTCGATCTCGTACGTGACGCCGTCGAGACCGAAGGTCACCGTCTCGTCCGCCGTCCCACCGTCGACGTCGTCGACGAGCAGGACCTGCACCTTCTGTGCCATGGAATGCTCCCGGACATGGGGGAATTGCTGACAGGCACACTGTCGCACCCGGCGTTTGTGTGCGTCAAACCGAACGACGAAATCAACGCGCCCCTGCAGCGGGTTCATCGTTCTCCGTGTCCATGCGCGCGAGCGCCTGGCGCTCGGAGCGGTCGGCGTTGATGATCGCGCGCATCGCGAACCAGAAGATCAGGCCGACCCCGACCGACGGCAGCAACGCCGCAAGAACTGCACCCCACCCGTTCACGCGTCCTCCTTGAAAATGGCTCAGGCCTGCGGCTTCACGAGCGGGAACACAATCGTGTCACGGATGCCGTGACCGGTCATCGCGATCAGGAGGCGGTCGATCCCCATGCCCATGCCGCCCGACGGGGGCATGGCGTGCTCCATCGCGGCGAGGAAGTCCTCGTCGATCCGCATCGCCTCGTCGTCGCCCTTGGCGGCCAGCAGCGCCTGCGCCTCGAAGCGCTCGCGCTGCACGACGGGGTCCACGAGCTCGGAGTACGCGGTGGCCAGCTCCATGCCGCGCACGTACAGGTCCCACTTCTCGACCAGGCCGCGCTCCGTGCGGTGGTCGCGCGTCAACGGCGACGTCTCGACCGGGAAGTCCCGCACGAACGTGGGGGCCCAGAGCGTCGAGCCGACGTGGTGCTCCCAGAGCTCCTCGACCATCTTGCCGTGGTTGCGCTGCGCGGGCGCCAGCTCGAGGTCCGCCGCCTCGAGCAGGGCCAGGAGCCGCTCGTCCGACGTGTCGTGCGTGATCTCCTCGCCGAGGGCCTCGGAGAGCGACCCGTACATCGTCAGCGAGGCCCACTGCCCGCCCAGGTCGTACTCGGTCCCGTCGGCCAGCGTCACCACCGTGGTGCCCAGCGCGTCCCGCGCGGCCGTCTGCACGAGGTCCTGCGTCAGCGCGGCCATGGTGTCGTAGTCGCCGTACGCCTCGTAGGCCTCGAGCATCGCGAACTCCGGGGAGTGCGTGGAGTCGACGCCCTCGTTACGGAAGTTGCGGTTGATCTCGAAGACCTTCTCGACGCCCCCGACGGCCGCCCTCTTGAGGAACAGCTCCGGCGCGATCCGCAGGTAGAGGTCCATGTCGAAAGCATTCATGTGCGTCTCGAACTGACGCGCGGCGGCGCCTTCCGGGCGCACCTGGAGCATCGGCGTCTCGAGCTCCAGGAATCCGCGACGATAGAAGTTCTCGCGCAGCGAGCGCACCACGGCCGAACGCAGCCGCACCATCTCGCGCGCACCCGGGCGGACGATCAGGTCGACATAACGCTGGCGGACCCGCGCCTCCTCGGACATCTCCGTGCCCTCGTAGAGGTTCGGCAGCGGCCGGATCGCCTTGGCGGCCATGCGCCACTCGTCGGCCATCACGCTCAGCTCGCCGCGGCGCGACGCGATCACGCGCCCGTGGACGAAGACGTGGTCACCCAGGTCGACGTCGGCCTTGAATGCAGCCAGGGCCTCGGCCCCGACCTCCTTCTCGCTGAGCATCGCCTGCAGGCGGGTACCGGCACCGTCCTGCAGCGTCGCGAAGGCCAGCTTCCCCGTGTTGCGCAGGAACACCACGCGGCCGGCGACGCCGACGACGTCGTCCGTCTCCGTGCCCGGCTCGAGGTCGGGGTACGCCTCGCGGACCTGGGCGATGGTGTGGGTGCGCGGCACGGCCACCGGGTACGGCGACGTGCCGGACGCGAGCAGCCGCTCGCGCTTGGCCCGGCGGACACGCATCTGCTCGGGGACGTCGTCCTCGGCGGGCGCGACGGGCGCGACGGCGGGCTGCGCAGGGGTGGGCTCGGTGCGTGCGGTCACCCGATGATTCTAGGGGCGCGGGGTCCCGCCCTCGGCGGCAGCCCCGGCGCCTGTGGGCGCCGTCACCGAGCGAGGGTCGAGGTCGAGCGCGACGTCGAGGATCGGCGACGAGTGCGTCAGCGCGCCGACCGAGAGGTAGTCGACACCGGCCGACGCGACCTCGTGCGCCCGGTCGAGCGTGAGGTTGCCCGTGGCCTCGAGGTCGACGTGGCCCGTGACGTGCTCGCGGGCCCGCACCCGCGCGACGGTCGCCGCGAGCGTGGCGGTTCCCATGTTGTCGAGCAGCAGGAAGTCGGCGCCGGCGTCGAGCGCCTCGTCGGCCTGCTCGGGGCGGTCCACCTCGACCTGCACCGCGACGTCGGGGTACCGCGCGCGGACGGCGCGCACCGCCGCGGCCACCGACCCGGCGGCCACGACGTGGTTGTCCTTCACCATCGCGACGTCGTACAGGCCCATGCGCTTGTTGGTGCCACCCCCGCAGCGCACCGCGTACTTCTCGAGCGCGCGCAGCCCCGGGGTGGTCTTGCGGGTGTCGAGCACCTGCGCGCCCGTGCCCTGCAGCGCCCGCGTCCACCGGTGGGTGTGGGTGGCGACCCCCGACGCACGCGACACGAGGTTGAGCAGCGTGCGCTCGGCCACGAGCAGCACGTGGGTCGGCCCGGCCAGGGTCGCGAGCACGGTCCCGGCCTCGACGACGGCGCCGTCGGCGACGTGCCACGTGACGGCCGCCCCCGGCAGGCCGAGCCGGTCCGCCACCTGGTCGAGCACCACGGGGACGACGACGAGCCCGGCCACCGCACCGGCCTCGCGCGCGACGACCTCCGCACGTCCCACGGCGGCCGCGGCGACGGTGGACTGCGTGGTCACGTCGCGCCCCGGTGCCGGACCGAGGTCCTCGTCGAGCGCCACGGCGACGAGCCGCGCCAGCGCGTCCGGGTCGGGGCCCGGGTCACCGGGCAGCACGGGTCCGGCCGGGGCGACGGTGCGCCCGTCACGTCCGGTCTCCTCGACGGGCACACCTGCGGCAGTCACGGACGCCACCGTAACGGGGTCCGCGGCGGGTGCGTGCCGTCGTCCCGCCGCGGGCACGACGGGACGGTGCCCGGGGCGGGCGGGCACGGCGGAGCCCCGCCGGCTGTCGGGGGGGAGCAGTCGGCGGGGCCCCGCTGACCGGGATGAGGTGACGTGTCACCCCGGGCCGCTGCTGCGGGTCAGCGCCGCAGCAGCATCCGGCGGACCCCCGAGGGGGTCACCCCGGGGTGGCGCCACGACCAGCGCCACGCCCGGGGGGACGTCCGTGCGCGGACGCACGGAACGGTCATCGCCAGACGATCACCGGCAGGGGCACGCTGCGCGTGGTCCCGGCCTGGTTGGACAGCTCCACGGTGTAGCGGTGGACGCCGCGCTCCCGGCCTTCCAGCCGGGTGCCCGCGTGCTGCGCGTTGCGACCGTCCGGGGTCAGCTCCTGGGTGTCGACCAGGACGCCGTCCTCGTACAGCCGGTACGTGGTGGCGTTGGTGCCCCACCACATGTGCATCGACACGGTGTAGGTGCCGTTGCCGTCCCAGTTGTCGTGCACGACGACCGGCATGCCGGGCTTCGCGGCGACGACCTTGACGGTGACCGCGCGGCTCGTGGTGGAGCCGTGCTGGTTGGTCGCGACGACCTCGTACCGGTAGGTCCCGTCGACCCGGCCGGTCACCTCGAACGGCACGATCTGCCCGCCCGGGGTCGCGTCCACGACCCGCTTCGTGGCGATCTCCACACCGTTCTCCCGCAGCGTCAGCGTGTGGGCGTTCTGGCCCCACCACATCGACGACAGCACGGTGAACGTCCCGTCCCCGTCCCAGTTGTCGTGGGACAGCACGGGTGCCGTGGGCACCCCGGTCGCCGGGCCGGGAGGCGGCTCGGCGGCGACGAGCCGGCCGACTCCCCAGCGGGCCGTCGACTGGTAGCCCAGCCCCGTGGGGTCGGCCCAGTTGGTAATGCCCAGGCGGGCACCCGCCGACGCGTCGTTGACCTGGAAGTCCAGGCCGTGGAACGTGTCGACGCCGCCCTCGTCGAGCAGGTCGACGGACAGCTCGACCAGGTAGCCGCCGTCGGTCCGGCTGGTCGCCGTCTCGACGCGGGCCTGCTGCGCCGCCTCGTCGCCGGCGCCGAACGAGACGACGTTCTCCGCGGACACCCGGATCTGCATGTCCTCGGGCCGGTAGGTGCCGTTCTTGTGGTTCCCGGCGTCGACGTAGATCTCGACCGAGTCCTGGATCCACGGGTCGCTGCCCGTGACGTCGATGTCCGCGTCCGCGACCTCGGCCAGCACGTAGAGCGTGCCGCCCTGCCACAGGGTGCGGACCTGCGCGACGGCGGTGCCGGTGCCCGAGACCTGCTTCGAGGTCATGACCGCGGCCGCGGCCTCCCAGACCTCGTCGACGTCACCGTCGACCGTGGGCGCCGTCGCCGCCTCCACGACCTCGAGGGACGACAGCTCCTCGACGAGCGTGAGCGTGCCGGTCGCGCCGGCCGTGGCCCACCCGGTCACCTGGTCGCCGTCGACGACCCGCAGGTCGAACGGCAGCGTGCCGCCGGCCGCGGCGCCGTCGAGCGGCACGTGCAGCACCGCCCGCCAACCGCCGTCGACGTCCGCGACGACGCCCTCGACGTCACCGCTGCCGTCCCGCGCGAAGGCGTACGACGTGGTGCCGACCTGGACCTCCAGGCCCTGCGCGTCCCCGGCGACCTGCGCCAGGACCGTGAGCGTGTCGGCCGTCCAGCGCAGCTGGAACGCACCGGCCTCGCCCACGGGGTTCAGCCGCAGCTGGTCCCACGCGACGTCGGTCGTCGCGTCCTCGTCGAGCTCGACCTGCCCGCCGAAGACGGTCGCGGTGCGCACCCGCTCCGGCAGGTCCTGGCCGGACGCGCCGTAGTACGCGGGCTTGGCCTGCAGCGCGTCGTCGAACAGCAGCGGGGCGCCGTTGTCCGCCACCCAGCTCCGCCCGTCGTTGAGGCCCCACACCGTCACCGAGTACAGGGAGTCCGCGTGCGCCCGGAAGATGTCGAACGCGTCGCGGTAGAAGTAGCCCTGGTCGATGAGCTTGGCGTCGGTGACCGGCGTGCCGGTCGTGACGTCGAGCTCGGTGACGGCCTGCACGACGTCCAGCGCCTCGAACCGCTCGATCGCGGCCTCGAGCTGCGAGACGGGCAGCGAGAGGTTCACGTGGAACTGGTGCCCCACGCCGTCGATCGGCACACCGCGCTCGAGGAGCCGCTCGACCAGCGCGAAGTAGCGGTCCTGCTTGCCGGCCTGCTCGGTGTTGTAGTCGTTGATGAACAGCGCCACCGGGCGGTCGGTGCCCGGCGCCGCGTACTCCTCGTTGAACGCCTCGTCGGCGTACCGGAAGGCGAGGTCGATGAAGTCCTCGCCGAGGATGCGGAACCACTCGGAGCGCCGCAGCCCGTCGGGGTTCTCGGCGCCGTCGGAGACGACCTCGTTGACGACGTCCCACGCGACGAGCGGGTTGGTGTCCGACCCGAACGCCCCGTAGGTGTCCGAGAGCGTCTCGGCGATGCCGAAGATGTGCGTGCGCAGGCGCTCGCGCATGACCTCCTTGCCGGCCGCGTCGGCCGCGAGCGGCTCACCGGCGTCGTCCTGGTAGAACCACTCGGGCGTCTGGCTGTGCCACACGAGCACGTGCCCGTAGACCCGCAGGTCGTTCGCGACGGCCGCGTCCATCATGGCCGTGGCCTCGGGGTGGGTCCGCAGGCTCCAGGGCGCGTCGTACCAGGCCTCGGGCTTCATGTGGTTCTCGCCCGTGATCTGGTTGAAGTGCCGCGTGAGGAGCGTCGCCGGGTCGCCCATGGTCTCCCGGCTGTCGATCGCGACACCGACCGGGAACGGCACGGTGTCCTTCAGCGGGGTGATGTCCTCGATGGTGGCCGGCCCGGGCGTGCGGATCACGACGTCGTCGACGAGGAACGTCGACGTGTTGCCCGGGTTGCCGCTGTCCCACGCCGTCTCGAAGTACACCTCGGCGGCCGTCTCGTACGACGGCAGGGAGAACCGGCCCGACACGCGGGTCCAGTCCTGGGTCACACCGGTGATCGAGACGAGGTTGCCGTAGGTGCTGGTCCCGCCGGTCTCCGTGCGGACGCTGAGCGTCATGTCGCCCGGGGTGCCGTCGAACCGGACCCACGCCTCGAACTCGTACGGCGTCCCCGCGGCCAGCTGCCCGGTCACGTCGTACTGCATGCCCTGGCCCTGGTGCACGCGGTCGGAGACCTGCGCGGCGCGGGCGGAGTCGTGCCCGCCCTCCTCGGTGACGGTGAGGGTCGGGGCACCGTCCTCGGTCGAGCGCGGCTCCCAGCCCTGCAGGGTGCCGTCCTCGAAGTCGAACGCGAGGTCCACCTGCTGGCCCGGGCCGTCGTCGCCGGCCCGGCCGGTCACGACGACGTCGTCGACGAGGAAGCTCGTGGTCGCACCGGCCGCCTCGAGGTAGAGGTCGCCGCCGGTGACGTCGGCGCCGCGGGTGTAGGTGCCCGTCACCTCGACCCACTCCGCGTCCGTCACGTCGACGGCGGGCGCGACCTGCGTGTACGCCTCGGGCACCTCGGCCACCGTGGCCTTGACCGTGGTCGGGTCCTCCCCCGGGGCCAGCTTCACCCAGGCGGACAGCGTGTACGTCCCGCCCGGGGCGAGCAGCGGGTCGATCGGCGTGGCGGCGCCGTGCCAGTCGGACGTCCGGCCCGACACGAGCATGCTGCCCTCGCCGGAGCGGGCGTCGTCGGTGGTGCGGGCGACGGTCGCGCTGCCGCGCGCCACCCACGGCGCGACGTCGGTCTCGAAGTCGCTGGCCAGGACCACCTCGTCCTCACCGGCGGCCGCGGACGCGGTCACCAGGAGGTCGTCGACGAGGTACGTGTAGGGCGCGGTCGGGCCGCCCTCCTCGTCGGGGGCCGGCGACGTCGAGAGCGCCGACGTGCCGAGGTACACCGTGTGCGGCGCGTCCTCGGTCGGGGTGTACGTGCCGGTCACGGTGGACCAGCCGGCCGCGTCGATCGTGGTGTTGCCGATCCACGTGTACGCGGGCGTGGCGACGAACCGGATGTCCGCCGTGCCGTCCGTGCCCTCGGCCAGGCGGGCGCGCAGCGAGAAGGTGTAGGTGACACCGGCCTCGGCCGTGAACTCCGGCGACTGGATGCCCTGGTAGTCCAGGGTCCGGTCGGCGACCTCGAGGGCCTGGCCGTCCTCGACCTCGACGTGGCGCAGCGCCATGCCCTCGCCGCTGGGCACCCAGGCGCCCGTCGTGCCGTCGTCGAAGTCGACGTCGTGCAGCACGCGGGTGTCGCCCTCCGCGGCGCCGGCCGCGGAGCCGATCGCCACGAGCGGCGCGGCCACGAGGGCGACTGCCGCCACCCCGGCTCCGATAGTTTCGAGCACCGAGCGGTGCCGGGTCCGACTCATGGACGCTCCTTTGCGCGCAGAAAGTCTGGTAACTCCTGCCCACCGTACACCGGCAAACTGGTCATACGACCAGCCGAACGAGGGCTCAGGACCCGGATGGTTGCAGAATCGATATCGAAACTATCGTCTGCGTCGCCCCTGCGGGTGACGACGCGGCCCGGTGGCGTCAGCCGACGGGGCCACCCACCACCGTGACGGCGCCGTCGGCCGCGGCACGCACGCCCAGGCGCACCCGCCACGCGTCCGACGTGCCGGGGAAGTCGGCGCGGGCGTGCCCGCCCCGCGACTCCTCGCGCGCGAGCGCCGCCAGGGTCAGCGCCGTGGCCACCTGGTGCACGTTCGTCGTCTCCCACTCCGCGAGCTGCGGCTGGCCGAGCGGACGGCCGTCGTCGCGGCGCCGCTGCGCGTCCGACGGGATCGCGGCC
>JAEWEJ010000232.1 GCA_023389455.1 Actinomycetes bacterium
GGGCCGGGCGCCGCCCCCCGCCAGGCCGCCGAGCAGCCCGAGGTACCCCGGGACCAGCGGCAGCACGCACGGCGACGCGAACGACACGAGCCCGGCGAGCAGGGCGACGGGCACGGCGAGCAGCAGGGAGCCGTCGGCGACGGTGGTCCCCGCGCCGAGCGCGAGCAGCCCGCTCACCGCGCACCTCCCCGGTGGGGTGCGCCGGCGGCGTCCGCGTCGGGGGCGTCCGACGCGGGCGCGTCCTCGGCCAGCAGGTCCTCGACCAGGGCCCGCAGCGTGGAGCCCTCGACGAGCCCGAGCACGCGCGCCGCGACCCGGCCCTCACGGTCCAGCAGGACCGTGGTGGGCACGGCGTTCACGGGCACGACGCCCTGGAGCGCCGCGATGGCGGAGCCGCTGGTGTCGTCCAGGGACGGGTACGGCACCTCCAGCTGGCGCTGGAACGCCTGCGCCGTGCCGGCCGCGTCGCGGCTGTTGATGCCGAGGACGTGCAGGCCCTCGTCCGCGTAGTCGGTGGCCACGGCCGCGAGGTCCGGCGCCTCGGCCCGGCAGGGCGGGCAGGCGGCGTACCAGGTGTTGAGCAGCACGACGTCACCACGCCACTGCGCGAGGTCGCGCGGCGTCCCCTCGTAGTCGGTGCCGCTGATCTCCAGCGGCCCGACGCGGTCGGCAGGTGCCCACGTCGTGGTCGAGCCGTCGCCCGACTGGTACCCCTGGTCGACGACGTCCGCCACCGCACCGTCGCCACCGTCGGCCGCGCACCCGGCGAGCGCCAGGGCGAGGGCGGCGGTCGCGGCGAGCGCGGTCACGCGGAGCCGGCGGCCGGGACGCTGGCGCTGGCGCACGTCAGGCTCCCGGGACGGGGGACGCTCCGGGCAGAAGTGCGGCCGCGGGCTCGCCGTAGCCGACCCCGACGAGCGTGTCGTCCTCGAACCGCAGCGTCGTCAGCGACGCCAGGGAGCACTGCCGCCGCCGCGGGTCGTGCCACAGCCGGCGGTTCTCGAGCGCGAGCCGGGTGACCCAGATCGGGAGCTGGTGGCTCACGAGGACGGCCTCGTGCCCCCGGGCGGCCACCCGCGCCGCGTCCACGGCGGCGAGCATGCGGTCGACCTGCTCGGCGTACGGCTCGCCCCAGGACGGGCGGAACGGGTTGCGCAGGTGCGGCCAGTGCCCGGGGTGGCGCAGCGAGCCGTCGCCGACGCCGAACTTCATGCCCTGGAAGTGGTTCTCGGCCTCGATGAGGCGGTCGTCCGTGCCGACGGCCAGGCCGAAGGCGGCGGCGATCGGCGCGGCCGTCTCCTGCGCGCGCTGCAGCGGGGAGGCGGTGACGACGACGACGTCGCGGCGCGGCGCGTCCTGCTCGCCGGCGAGCGTGCGCGCGACGAGCTCGGCCATCTCCAGGCCGCGCTCGGACAGCCGGTAGCCGGGGAGCCTGCCGTAGAGGAGACCGTCGGGGTTGTGGACCTCACCGTGCCGGAGCAGGTGGACCGTGGTGGCGACCATGGGCACAGTCTCGCAAAGTCTGCCGGGTGCCCGTGCCGCGGCGCGGCCGGACGGTGCGGGCGGGCGGCGGCCGGGTCAGGCCGAGGGGGCCGCGGCCTCGTCGACCGGCGGGCAGGCGGGCGCGCGCAGGTGGTCGACGACCACCTGCATCGCCTCACCGAGCGCGGCGAGCTGGGCCTCGTCCAGGACGTCGACCAGGTGCGCGCGGACCGACTCGACGTGACCGGGTGCGGCGGCGACGAGCACCTGCCAGCCGTGCTCGGTGAGGACGCAGTTGACGCCGCGGGCGTCGTCCCGGGCCGGCTCGCGGCGCACGATGCCGTCGCGCTCCATGCGCGCGACGGTGTGCGTCAGACGGCTGCGGGAGTGCGCCAGGTCGTCGGCGAGCTCCGACATGCGCAGCGCGCGCCCGGGTGCCTCCGAGAGGCGGACGAGGACCTCGTACTCCCCCATCGACAGGCCGCTGCTCGCGTCCAGCTCGCGTCCGAGGACGTCGAACAGCAGCGCGGTGCCGTCGCGGAAGGCCCGCCACTGCTGCTGCTGGGTCGCGGAGAGCCAGCGCACGTGGTCCTGCACGTCGTCCTCCTCGCCAGGGGTTGCGGGCCGCACCCCACTGTAGTAGAAATATCAACAACAGATACTTGTCGTATCAACGAACTGGTTCGGCACCCGACAGCAGAGGACCCCTCATGACCGCGCTCCCCACCGGCCTCACCTCCGGCACCTGGAACCTCGACCCGTCGCACACCGAGGCGTCCTTCACCGTCCGCCACGCCGGCATCTCCAAGGTCCGCGGCACCGTCGCGGTGACCTCCGGCGTGCTCACGGTCGGCGAGGACCTCGAGTCGTCGTCCGTCTCCGTGACGCTCGACCCGGCGACCGTCACCACCGGTGACGCGGGCCGCGACGGCCACCTCAAGAGCGGCGACTTCTTCGACGTCGAGAAGTTCGGGGAGTGGACGTTCGTCTCGTCCTCGATCCGCACCGAGGGCTCCGCGCACGTCGTCGTCGGCGACCTGACGATCCACGGCGTGACCCGCGAGGTCGAGCTGGCGACCGAGTTCAACGGCACCGCCGTCGACCCGTTCGGCAACACGCGCGCCGGGTTCGAGGCGTCCGTCACCGTGTCCCGCAAGGACTTCGGCCTGACGTGGAACGCCGCGCTCGAGGCGGGCGGCGTGCTCGTCGCCGACAAGGTCCGCATCGACCTCGACGTCTCCGCGATCAAGGCCTGACACCTGGCCCGACGCCCCCGGCCGGCACCTGCCGGCCCGCACGCACCCGCGAGGGCGCGACGGTACCCGTCGCGCCCTCGCGGCACGTCCGGCGGAGCCACCCGGGCGCACCGGCGCGACCGTGGCGCGGGCACCTGCCGCAGGTTCACGACACCCCGCGGCCCACGCTGCGCGCACGGTCGTGGAACGCCAGGATCTGCAGCTCGGACGCCACGTCCACCGACCGCACGTCGACGTGCGGCGGCACCCGCAGCCCGCAGGGGGCGAACGTGAGGATCCCCACGACGCCGGCCGCCACCAGCTCGTCGCACACCTGCTGCGCGACCGCCGCGGGCGTCGTCAGCACGGCGATCGTCGCGCCCGTGCGTGCGACCACCGCCGCCAGGTCGTCGGACGGCTCCACCACGAGACCCGCGACGGTCGTGCCCACGACCTGCGGGTCGGCGTCGACCAGCCCGACCAGCGTGAAGCCGCGCTCCGCGATCCCGGCGTAGTTCGCCAGCGCGTGCCCGAGGTTGCCGACGCCCACGAGCAGGACGCGGCGCACGTCGGCCAGCCCCAGGACCACGGTGATCTGCTCGCGCAGGTGCGCCACGTCGTAGCCCACCCCGCGCCGGCCGTAGGACCCGAGGTACGACAGGTCCTTGCGCAGCTGGGCCGGGGTGACCCCGGCACGCTCCGCGAGCTCGTCGGACGAGGTCAGGACCGCACCGGCAGCCGCCGTGGCCTCCAGCGCACGCAGGTACCCCGGCAGCCGGGCGACCGTCGCCGGGGGCACCGCCTGGCCGTCGCGTCCCGCGCGCCGGACGGCGTCGCGTCGTCCTGCGGTGCGCCGACCGTCCACACGAGCCTCCGTACCCACGTCCCGAACCCGCGCCGCCGGGACACGGCCCCGGCGCCTGGTGTCACACGCTAGGGCCTGGCGCCGCCCGCCGCGAGAGCCCGCCGCAGCCGCGCCTCGCTGATCCGCCAGTAGCCGCGGCGCACCCCGTCGACGTCGACGACCGGGACGAGGTCACCGAGCTCGTCGGCGGGCAGGCGCCCGTCCGGCAGGGGGACGTCCACGTCGACCTCGGCCCACGTCGCGCCCACCTCGGCGCACACCCGCTCGACCAGCGCACGCGCGTCGTCGCACAGGTGGCAGCCCGCGCGCCCGTACAGCAGCACCCGGGGTGCCGTCGTCTCGTCCACGGCCCCACCGTAGAGGGCGCCACGTCGCGTGGCGGACGCCTCCGACGCACCACCGCCCGCGCTCGTTACAGTGTCCGGATGCACGCGGGCGACGGCACGGACCAGCCTCCCGTCGTCGCTGCCACGGTCGAGACGCCACGGGCCGCCCGTGTGCCCGACGACGCACGGGTCGCGGCCTTCTTCGACGTCGACAACACGATCATCCGCGGAGCGAGCGCCTTCCACCTGGCGGTGGGCCTGTACCGCCGCGGGTTCTTCCGCAGGCTCGACCTGGTGCGGTTCGCGGGGCAGCAGGCGCGGTACCGCATCTTCGGCGAGGACAAGGAGCAGATCGACGACGTCCGGTCCCGCGCGCTGGACATCATGCGCGGCCGCTCGGTGGCCGAGGTCACCGCGATCGCCGAGGACGTCTACGACGAGGTGCTGAGCCTGCGCATCTACCCCGGCACGCAGGCGCTCCTGGACGCGCACCTGGCCGAGGGCCACGCCGTGTGGCTCGTGACCGCGACCCCGGTCGAGATCGGCGAGCTCATCGGCCGCCGGCTGGGCGCGTCCGGGGCGCTGGGCACCGTGGCCGAGCACGTCGACGGGTTCTACACCGGCCGCCTGGTCGGCGACCTGCTGCACGGCGAGGCCAAGGCCGCCGCGGTCCGTGCCCTGGCGGAGCGCGAGGGCTACGACCTGGCCCGGTGCCACGCGTACGGCGACTCGACGAACGACGTGCCGATCCTGTCGACCGTGGGGCACCCCTGCGCCATCAACCCCGACGGACGGCTGCGCCGGCACGCGGCCGAGGTCGGCTGGCCGGTGCGCGAGTTCCGCCACCGCCGCAGGCAGGCCCGCCGCGGCGTCAACGCCGCGAGCCTGGCCGGCCTCACCTGGGCCGTCGCCGTCGTCGCGCGTGCCGCGCTGCGCTCGGTCCGGCGCCGGATGGGGGCCTGATGACGACCACGACGCAGTGGACCGTGCGGACGGCCGGCCCGCAGGACGCCGCCGCGCTGGCCGCGCTCGCCGCCGTCACGTTCCCCCTCGCGTGCCCGCCCGGATCGACGCCGGCCGACCAGCGGGCCTTCCTCGAGGCGCACCTCAGCGTCGAGCGGTTCGCGGCGCACGTGACCGACCCGGGGCGCGTCGTGCTCGTGGCCGCGACGCCCGACGACGCGCTGCTCGGCTACACCGTCCTCGTCGCGGGCGAGCCGGCCGACGAGGACGCCCGCGCGGCGGTCCACATCCGCCCGACCGTCGAGCTCTCGAAGTGCTACGTCCACCCCGACCACCACGGGGCGGGCGTCGCGACCACGCTGCTGCGGACGTCGTTCGACCACGGCCGCGCGCTCGGCGGCTCCGGCATGTGGCTCGGCGTGAACCAGCACAACGCCCGTGCGCAGGCGTTCTACGCCCGCGAGGGCTTCGCCGTCGTCGGCGTCAAGCACTTCCTGGTCGGCTCCCGGCTCGAGGACGACTACGTCCTCGAGCGGCCGCTGTGAGCGGCGCGCCCCCGCGCACCCTGCCCTGAGCAGCCCGCCCGACCGGCGACCCCGGCGCACCCGCCGGTGCCCGGTGCCCCGGTGCGCCCGGTGCGCCCGGTGGGCCCGGTGCGCCCGGGGCACGCG
>JAEWEJ010000262.1 GCA_023389455.1 Actinomycetes bacterium
GGCCGCGACGGTGCTGCTCACGGCTCTGCTCGCCGCCCTCGCGACGTCGGTGGACGTCGGGCGTGCCCACCGGCGCCATGCGCCGACCGGCCGCCGCCGCGCGGCGCTCGAGGCGTGACGGTGCCACCGGCGCCCGCCCTGCCGGAGCCGCCCCACGGGCCTCGCTCCGCTGTCGCCCTGCCGGAGCCGCCCCACGGGCCTCGCTCCGCCGCCGCCCCGCCGGCCCCTGCCCGTCCGGCGCCCCGCGCAGCGGGTTCGTCCCCGATGGTGCGTCCGTGATGGGATCGGGGCGCAGCCGTCCCCCAGGAAGGTGGTCCTCGTGCCGTCCGTCCCGACCCCCCGTGCGCGTGCCGCACGCCGGACCGGTGTCCTCGCGCTCCTCGCGCTCGTGCTGGGCGTGCTGTCCGCTCCGCCGGCCGCCGCGCACAACACGCTGCGGTCCACCGACCCCGCCGACGGCTCGACCGTCGCCACCGCCCCCGCGCAGGTGACGCTGACGTTCGACCAGCCCGCCATGGACCTCGGGACGCAGATCGTGGTCACCGGGCCGGACGGGGTGGTCGTCAGCGAGGGGCCCGTGCAGCTCGTCGACGTGTCCGTCGTGCAGCCGCTCGCCGTCGCGCTGCCCGCCGGGGCGTACACCGTGGACTGGCGCGTGACGTCCGCGGACGGCCACCCGCTGTCGGGGGCGTTCACGTTCACGACGACCGAGGCGGTCGGGGCGCCCGCGCCCGCCGACGGGCCCACCGCGCCGGCCGAGCCCACGCAGGAGCCAGCCGCGTCGGCCGAGCCGAGCGAGGAGGAGGCCGACCCCGCCGACGACACCGCGACCGTCACGGTGATGCCGATCAGCGCGCCGGCCGACGAGGGCGTCCCCGCGTGGGTGTGGGTGCTGCTGGGTGCCGGTGTCGTCGCGCTGCTGGTCGGCGTGGGGCTGGTCGTGGCGCGTCGTCGCGCGGCGGACGCGGAGGGTTCCGCCGCCGTCCCGGACGACCGGCAGGACGGGCCGACGCCCTCGCGCTGACGCCTAGGCTGTCCCGGTGGACGAGCGTGTGAACCCGGTGCCCCGCGGCGCACTCGGTGTGACCGCGGCCGCGGGTGCGGTCGCGGTCCTGGCCGGCGTGGCCTTCACGGGCAGCGCCGCGGCGGTCGCGCTCGGTGACCCGGGTGCGCTGGTGCGGTGGGGGCTGCCGGTCGTCGAGACGCTCACCGAGCTCGCGGCGTCGCTGACCGTCGGGGCGCTGCTGCTCGCGGTGTGCGTGCTCCCGCGCCGGACCGCGCAACCCGTCGCCCCGGCGCCGGGCGGGACCGCCGCGGACGGGTCGGCGTACCCCCGCAGCCTCGTGCTGGCGGGCGTCGCCGCGGCCGCGTGGACCGTGCTGTCGGTCGTGCACCTGGTCCTCGCGTACGCGTCGGTGGCCGGGTCCTCGCTCACCGCGCCGTCGTTCGGTGACGAGCTCGCGCTGTTCGTCACCCAGATCGACCTGGGCCGCACGCTGCTGTCGGTGACGACGGTGGCGGCCGTCGTCACCGCTCTGGCCCTGGTCGTCGCGACGCCCACCGGCGCGGCGTGGGCGGCGGGGCTGTCCCTGGTCGCGCTGTGGCAGCTGGGGCAGACGGGCCACGCCGCCGGTGCTGCGAGCCACGACCTGGCCACGTCCGCGATGGTGCTGCACCTGGTCAGCGCCGCGGTGTGGATCGGGGCGCTGGCCGCGCTCGCGGTCCTCGTGCGCCGCCTCGGCAGCGACGTCGTGCCCGCGGTGTCCCGGTTCTCCGTCGTGGCGGGGTGGTGCGTGGCGGGCGTCGCGATCTCGGGCGTCGTCAACAGCGTCCTGCGCCTCGGCGGCTGGGAGGGCCTGCAGACGCGGTACGGCGTGCTCCTCGTGGTGAAGATCCTGCTGTTCGGTGCGCTCGCGCTGCTGGGCCTGGCGCACCGCCGCGCGACGATCCCGCGGCTCACCGGTCCGCGCGGCGGCCTGCTGTTCTGGCGCGTGGTGCTCGTCGAGCTCGCCGTCATGGGTGCCGTCTCGGGCGTCGCGGTGGCGCTGGGCTCGTCGCCGCCGCCGGTGCCGGAGGCGCCCGTGGCCGACACGTCCCCGGCCTTCGTGCTGACCGGCCACCGGCTGCCCCCCGAGCCCACCGCCCTGCGCTGGCTCACCGAGTGGCGCTGGGACGTGCTCATGGCCTGCGCGGCGGCGGCCGGGATCGTGGTGTACCTGCGCTGGGTGCGCCGGCTGCACCGCCGCGGCGACGCGTGGTCGTGGGTGCGCACGGCCTCCTGGGTCGTCGGCATGCTGCTCTTCGCGTGGACGACGTCCGGCGGCCCGGCCGTCTACGGGCACGTCCTGTTCAGCGCTCACATGATCCAGCACATGGTGCTGGTCATGGTGGTGCCGCTGTTCGTCGCCCTGTCGGCACCCGTCACGCTGCTGCTGCGCGCCGTGCCCGCGCGCGCCACCACGCTGCGGGGCGACGCCTCGCGCGGGCCCCGCGAGTGGGTGCTGACGCTCGTGCACAGCCACGTCGGCCGGTTCTTCGCGCACCCGGTCGTGGCCGCGATCAACTTCGCCGGGTCGATGGTGCTCTTCTACTACTCGGGCCTGTTCGAGTGGTCGCTGCGCTCCCCGGTGGGCCACCTGGCGATGGTCGTCCACTTCACGCTGGCGGGGTACCTGTTCGTCAACGCGCTGGCGGGCATCGACCCGGGCCCGACACGGCCGCCGTACCCGATGCGCCTGCTCCTGCTCTTCGCGACCATGGCGTTCCACGCGTTCTTCGGCGTCGCGCTCGTCGGTGGCGAGGGCCTGCTCGTGGCCGACTGGTTCGGCCTGACGGGCCGCCCGTGGGGGGACTCCGCGATCCGCGACCAGCAGATCGGCGGGTCGATCGCCTGGGGCATCGGGGAGATCCCGACGCTCGCGCTCGCGGTCGTCGTGGCCGTGCAGTGGACGCGCGACGACGAGCGCACGGCGCGCCGCCGGGACCGTCGGGTCGACCGCGACGGGGACACCGAGATGGACGAGTACAACGCGATGCTCGCGCGCATGGCCGAGGGCGACACGCGCCGCTGAGGCCCGTCGCGGCCGCGGCACCGGACCTGCGAGGACGTCGTGACCCCGCGACGTCGGCGAGGCGTCACACGGTGGTCACCGTGTCGCGGACGTCCCGGAAACATGGGCCCGCGACGATGCACCCGTCCCCCACCGAAGGAAGGTGCCGCCGGTGCTCAAGAAGTCCCGTTCCGCCAGGTCCGCCACGTGCACGCTGACGTTCGCCCTGCCGTCCGCCGCCCTCGACGGTCCGGTGAGCGTGGTCGGCACGTTCAACGACTGGACGCCGGGCGCGCACCCGCTGCGCCGCCGCTCCAACGGCACGGCCAGCGCGTCGGTCGTGGTGCCGGCGGGGTCGACGGTCCGGTTCCGGTACCTGGGCACCCAGGGCCGGTGGTTCGACGACGCCGACGCCGACGAGATCACCGCGGAGGGCTCGGTGGTCCGCGCCTGACGCAGGGCGCGGCAGGACCTGTCGCACGGCGGCGTACCGCGCGGTGTCGCCCGGCGGCGCACCGGTCGGCGTCGCTCTGTGTCGCGCCGCCCGACGTGGTCCGTCGACCCCGGGCGTCGTGCAGATCACCTCGGTCAAGCGCAGCCCTGGTCCGGGGTGGCCCGCGGCGGACCCGCGCCGCGGGACGTCCCCGGCGCGAGGCGTTCTTGGTCGCTCGTCCACCAGCGTGATGGACGCCGTTGGGGTGGCCGTGGGGTCCGCTTGCCACGGCCCGGGCGGGGCGTCTCGCAGGACGCGCCGTCCGGGTGAAAACCGCTGGTCAAGCGGAATCGTATCGATACGATGAGGCCCTGACGCGACCCGGCACGACCGACCACCGCGCACTGCCCCAGCCGTACCGAAGCGCGGAGTCCCTCATGTCCAAGGCCCTCACCACGGGCGCGCCGTGGCGCGTCATCCTCGCGTTCGCCGTGCCCCTGCTCATCGGCAACGTCGTCCAGCAGCTCTACCACTTCGCCGACGCGATCGTCGTGGGCCGCACGCTCGGCGTGGACGCCCTGGCCGCCGTGGGCGCCACCGGCAGCCTGCTCTTCCTGCTCATCGGCTTCGCCTGGGGCATGACGTCCGGGTTCGCGATCCCGACCGCCCAGGCGTTCGGCGCCGGCGACGCGCTGGCCGTGCGCCGGTCCGTCGCCTCGGGCGCCCTGCTGACCACGGCCGTGACGCTGCTGCTCACCGTCGTCGCGCCCCTCCTGGCCGGCCCCGCGCTGCGGCTGCTGCGCACCCCGGAGGAGCTGCTGCCGCAGGCGACGACGTTCGCGGTCATCAGCTTCCTCGGTGCCGCCACCACGATGTACTTCAACTTCCTGGCCGCGATCGTGCGGGCCATCGGCGACTCCCGCACGCCGCTGCTCTTCCTCACGGTCAGCTGCGTCCTCAACATCGCGCTCGTCGCGTGGCTCGTCGGCGTGGTCGGCACCGGCGTGGGCGGCGCGGCGTTGGCCACCGTGATCGCGCAGGGCGTGTCCGTCGTGCTGTGCCTCGTGCACGTGCGGCGCCGCGTGCCCGTCCTGCACGTGCGCCGCGAGGACTGGCGCGTGACGCGCGAGGACCTCGCCCACCACCTGCGCCTCGGTCTGCCCATGGGCTTCCAGGCCTCGATCATCGCCATCGGCACCCTCGCGGTGCAGGTGCGGCTCAACGAGCTCGGCTCCGAGGCCGTCGCCGCGTACACCACCGCGACTCGGGTCGACGGGCTGGCCGTGGCGCTGCTCGCCTCGCTCGGCCTCGCGGTCTCGACGTTCGTCGCCCAGAACCTCGGTGGCGGCCGCCCGGACCGCATCCGCACCGGCGTGGTCCAGGCGACCTGGATGTCGGTCGTCGGCGCGATCCTCATCGGTGCCGTCCTCGTCACCAGCGGCAGCTGGATCGTCCGGCTGTTCGTGGGCGACGGCGCCGAGCGGGTCGTGACGATGTCGGCGCACTACCTGCTGGTCAACGGCGCGCTGTACGTCGTGCTCGGCGTGCTGTTCGTGCTGCGCGGTGCGCTGCAGGGCCTGGGGCACACCCTGGTCCCGACGGTCACCGGCATCATCGAGCTGGCCGGCCGCGTGGGCGCCGCGATGGTGCTCGGTGCCGCGTACGGGTTCGCCGGTGTCGTCTGGGGCAACCCCCTCGCCTGGCTCGGAGCCGTGGCGCTGCTCGTGCCCGCGTACCTGCGCGCCCACCGGCGCCTCGCGCTCGAGCCGGTCGCGCCGCTCTCGCAGGTCGAGGCGACGCCCGACCCGGTCGCGCTCGAGGGACCGACGCACGGCGCGATGGTCGTCGACACCGTCGTGCCGCAGCCGCAGCCGCGGCGCCAGCCGGTGGACCTCGGCGAGCAGGTCCAGGAGCCGGTCCACGCGGGGGCGCCGGAGCCGCAGGAGCACGGCCCGCGGGCACGCCTCACCCTCTGAGCGCGACCGGCGGTCGGCCGGGGACGGGCGTCGGTGCCGAGGTCAGCCGAACGGGAGCGACGCCGTCGTGGCCGTCCACGCGCACCACGCGGCGGCAGCGACCAGGACGGCCCCCGCGGCACGCCGCAGGCTGTCCGTCGCCGCAC
>JAEWEJ010000315.1 GCA_023389455.1 Actinomycetes bacterium
GCCGGAGCGGGTCAGCGCACAGGGCTGACCTGCTCGCCACGAGCCGCCGACCACGCGCTGCGCAGCACGGCGTCGAGGTCGTGCGCCGCCTGCCAGCCGAGCCGGTCCCGCGCGCGGTCGACCGCGGCGACGACCATCGCCGGGTCGCCGGTGCGCCGCGGCAGCGTCAGCACCGGCACGTCGCACCCGTCGAGCGTGCACAGCCTGCGGACCACCTCCAGGACGGACGCCCCCGTCCCGGTGCCGATGTTGAGGACCTCGGAGCGCGCGGGGCCCGAGGCGCCCTCGAGCGCCCGCAGCGCCGCCACGTGCGCGGCCGCGACGTCGCGGACGTCCACGAGGTCGCGCACGCAGGACCCGTCGGGCGTCGGGTAGTCCGTCCCGTTGACCTGCGGCTGCTCGCCGCGGGCCAGCCGGCCCAGCACGGTCGTCACCAGGTTGGCCTCCTGGTCGTCGCGCAGCAGCGCCGACCGGGCACCGGCCACGTTGAAGTAGCGCAGGCTGAAGGACCGCACGCCCCTGCCGGCCGCGTCCTGGGCGAGCTGCTCGCCCAGCAGCTTGGTCATGCCGTAGGGGCTCATCGGGGCGGGGGTGGCGTCCTCGTCGACGTACGGCGTGTCCGGCCACCCGTACACGGCGGCCGACGACGAGAACACCAGGTGCGGCACGCCCGCGGCCGTCATCGCGGCGAGCACGTGTGCCGTGCCCTCGACGTTCTGGGCGTGGTACCACTCGGGCCGCGCGAAGGACTCCGCGACCTCCTTGCGCGCGGCCAGGTGCACCACGGCGGTGACCTGCCAGCGCGCGAGCGCCTCGGCCAGCACGTCGGGCGCGGCGGGGGAGGCCACGTCGAGCCGCAGCAGCCGCACCCCGGGGATCCGGTCGACGCGACCCGTCGAGAGGTCGTCGACGACGACCGGATGCCGTCCGGCACCGAGCAGCGCGTCCACGACGTGTGCCCCGATGTACCCGGCTCCCCCTGTCACCAGCACGCTCACCCGCCGAGAGTACGAGTCAGGACATACGTGGCGGGTCATCCCGGAGAGGGACGGTCACTCCTCTCCTGGGATGATTCAGGCGTCGGCCGAGGTGGGGGCGTCAGCGTCAGCCGGCGAGCTCCCGCGCGCGCACCAGCACCGCGTCGAGCATCGCCGGGGTGAGGCGCCCGGTGAACGTGTTGTGCGGGCTGACGTGGAAGCACCCGAGCAGCACCAGGCGGGCGTCCTCCCGGTGCAGCGTGAGCTCGGCGCCGTGGCCGAAGGCCGGGCGGGGTCGCGGCACGTCCCAGCCCTGCTCCGCCAGCGTCGTGAGCAGCGCCTTCCAGCCGAACCCGCCCAGGACCACCGCGACGCGCGGGCCGACCAGCTCGATCTCCCGGGCCAGCCACGGCCCGCAGGTGCGGCGCTCGACGGGCGTCGGGGCGTTCGCCGGCGGCGCGCACCGTACCGGGGCGGTCATCCGCAGGTCGGTGAGCACGAGGCCGTCGTCGCGGGAGACGGAGGTCGGCTGGGAGGCCAGCCCGACGCGGTGCAGGGCGGCCATGAGGAAGTCGCCCGAGCGGTCCCCGGTGAACATCCGGCCCGTCCGGTTGCCGCCGTCCGCGGCGGGCGCCAGGCCGACCAGCGCGATCCCCGCGTGCTCGTCACCGAACCCGGGGACGGGCCGCGCCCAGTAGGTCTGCCCGCGGAACCGTGCGGGCGGGTCGGCCGCGGCGGCCTCCCGCCACGCGACGAGCCGCGGGCACGCCCGGCAGGCCGTGACCACCCGGTCGAGCTCGGCCACGGTCGTGGCCGCAGCGGCGGCGCGGACCACGTCGGCGGGGTCGTCCATACCCGCCACGGTACGTCGCGGCCCGCTCCCGGCGCGGTCCGACGTCGTCCGCGCGGCTCGGAACCGGCCGGCTCAGTACCGGCCGGCTCAGTACCGGTCGGCTCATTACCGGCCGGCTCAGCACCGGTCGGCTCAGAACCGCGCGGCTCGGAACGGGTCGGCTCAGAACCGGTCGGGGTCGCCCGCGCCGACGCGCACGACCTCCGGCGTCCCCGAGGTCCAGTCGACCACGGTGGTCGGATCGGTGCCGCGGTCGCCCGCGTCGACGACCGCGTCGAGGACGTCGTCGAGCTCCTCCTTGATCTGCCAGCCCTCGGTCATCGGCCAGTCGTGGCCCGGCATGAGCAGGGAGGAGGACAGCAGGGGCTCGCCCAGCTCGCGCAGCAGCGCGTGGGTCACCGGGTCGTCCGGGATGCGCACGCCGACGGACCGCTTCTTGTCGTGCGCGAGGCGCCGCGGGACCTCCGGGGTCGCGGGCAGGATGAACGTGTACGGCCCAGGCGTCGCGGCCTTGATCGCGCGGAACGCGCTGTTGTCCAGGTGCACCAGCTGCCCGAGCTGCGCGAAGTCGCAGCACACCAGCGTGAAGTGGTGCCGGTCGTCCAGGTGCCGGATGCGGCGGATACGCTCGGCGCCGTCGTGGTTGTCCATGCGGGTGCCCAGCGCGTACATCACGTCGGTCGGGTACGCGATCACCGCGTCGTCCCGGAGCATCGCGACCACCTGGGCGATCGACCGCGGCTGGGGGTCGGTGGGGTGGACGTCGAAGTACCGGGCCATGCCGTCAGCGTAGGAGGCCCACGCCGGACGCGCGCCCCGCGGCCACCGCAGGGCCGCCGGGTGCGGTCACGGCACCCGGTCGACCAGCTGGCCCGCGAGCTGCGAGAGCAGCGCCGGGTGGGACGCCAGCGCCAGCCCGGCCCCCGCCGCGACGGCCCCCACGACCGATCCGACGCGTCGCAGTGCTGCCGCCATGGTCCGACCTCCGTCCGGTGTGCCGCCCCTGTGGTGGCACGGCTCCAGCCTGCTCGCGCCGGGGCGTCCGCACATCCGGGCGGACCCCCCCTCCCACCCGGGGGCAGACCCCCGCCAGGCCTGGGGGCAGGCACCCCCGGGAGCCCGCCACGGCGTGCACTGCGGAGCCCTGACCAGCACCGACGCGGTCAGGGGAACCCTGAGCCGCGTCCAGGTGACTCTCAGGGTCGGCTCCGGGCCGTCCCCGGTGTCGACTCCCTCGCCGAGG
Organism: Actinomycetes bacterium; assembly: GCA_023389455.1. Lineage (GTDB taxonomy): Bacteria > Actinomycetota > Actinomycetes > Actinomycetales > Cellulomonadaceae > Cellulomonas. The sequence goes on from JAEWEJ010000315.1 coordinate 3,074, forward strand.
GAGGACGATCATCCGTGTGACCACCACCGACAGCACCCGGGCCGAGACCCCCATCGCCACCGCCCGCGGCCTCGTCCGCACCTACGGCTCCGGCCCCACGGCCGTGCACGCGCTCGCCGGCGTCGACCTCGACGTCCAGCGCGGCCGTCTCACCGCGACGATGGGCCCGTCCGGGTCCGGCAAGTCCACCCTCATGCACTGCCTCGCCGGTCTGGACCGGCCCACGTCCGGGACCGTCGTCGTGGACGGCGAGGAGGTGTCCTCGATGTCCGAGCGGCGCCTGACCCGGCTGCGCCGCGACCGCATCGGCTTCGTCTTCCAGGCGTTCAACCTGGTGCCGACGCTCACCGCGCTGGAGAACATCACGCTGCCCTTCGACATCGCGCGTCGCCCCGTCGACCGGGAGCACCTGGACGCCGTCGTGCAGGCCGTCGGCCTGTCCGACCGGCTGAACCACAAGCCGGGCGAGCTGTCCGGCGGGCAGCAGCAGCGCGTCGCGTGCGCCCGCGCGCTCGTCACGCGGCCCGCCGTCGTCTTCGCGGACGAGCCGACGGGCAACCTCGACTCGTCGTCCGCGCACGAGGTGCTCTCGTTCCTGCGCCGCAGCGTCGACGAGCTCGGGCAGTCGGTCGTCATGGTGACGCACGACCCCACGGCCGCGTCGTACGCCGACCGCGTGCTCTTCCTCGCCGACGGCCGGATCGTCGACGAGATCTCCCGGCCGACCCCCGAGACCGTGCTCGAGCGCCTCGGCGCGCTCTCGCGTCGCCCGTCGACGGCCGGCACCCCCGCCGGCCCGCTGCCCGCCGAGGTGCGCTGATGCTGCGCGTCACCCTGCGGGGCGTGCGCGCGCACGCCGTCCGGTTCGCGCTGTCCGTGCTGGCCGTGGCCCTCGGGGTCGCGTTCGTCGCCGGCACCTTCGCGCTGCGGACCATGCTGTCCGACACGTTCCACGGCATCGTCGACGCGCAGGCGCCCGCCGACGTGTACGTGCGCGGCGACGCGCCCCTGCCCGGCGGCGGTGCGGCCGGGGCCGGCTTCACCCTCGGCGAGCAGCGCGTCCCGGTGCCCGCCGCCCTCGCCGACGAGATCGCCGACGTGGACGGCGTGCGCACCGCGCTGCCGGACCTGGCGGGCCCGATCGTCCTGGTCGGTGCCGACGGCACCGCTGTGCAGTCGACGCAGGCGCCGTCGTTCGGCCTCGCGTTCCACGAGGACGACCCCCTGCTGGACCTCGTCGAGGGACGTGCCCCGACCGCCGCGGACGAGATCGCGGTGGAGTCCGCGTCGCTGGACTCGTCCGGGCTGGCCGTGGGGGACAGCACCCGCGTGGTCGTGTCCGGCGAGGTGCGTGACGTCACGGTCGTCGGCGAGGTCGACGCGGGCGGGCCGCTGGCCGGCGCGACGCTGGTGTACCTGCCCGTCGAGATCGCCGAGGCGGCGTACGCCCCCGACGGCACGGTCGCGTCCATCTCGGTGTACGGCGAGGACGGCGTGTCCGAGTCCGTGCTCGCCGACCGGGTCGCCACCGCGCTCGACGGCGCCGCCGGCGCGGAGGTGCTGACCGGTCAGTCCCAGCGCGACGACCTGCAGGCCGGCATCGACGAGACCCTCGGGTTCATCACGTCGTTCCTGCTCATCTTCGCCGTGGTGTCGCTGTTCGTGGGCGGGTTCCTCATCTCCAACACCTTCGCGATGTCGGTGCGCCAGCGGGTGCGCGAGTTCGCGCTGCTGCGGGCCGTGGGGGCGTCCCCCGCGCAGGTGTTCGGCGTGGTCGTGGGCCAGGCGGCGGTCGTGGGCCTCGTCGGGTCCGCGCTGGGCGTCGCCGGCGGGCTCGGGCTGGTGAGCCTGCTGCGCGTCGTCTTCGAGCGGCTGGGCATGGACCTGGTCGGGGACGTCCCGCTCGACGCGACGACGGTGGTGACGTGCCTGGCGCTCGGCACCGTCGTGTCGGCCGTGGCCGCGGCCGTGCCGGGCCGCCGGGCGGCGCTCATCGCGCCCGTCGAGGCCATGCGGGGCGAGGTCACGGTGCCGGAGCGTTCGCTGCACCGGCGCGGGCTGGTCGGTGCGGCGATCGTCGCGGCCGGCGCCGCGGCGGTCGCGTACGCGGCACTGCAGCCCGACGCGGACCCCGCCGAGCTGCTGCTCGGAGCCGGTGCCGCCGTGGTGCTGGTCGGCGTGCTCGTGGCGTCGCCGGCGATGGCGCGCGCCGTGCTGCGCTTCCTGGCCGTGCCCTTCGTGCGGCTGCTGCCGCCGATGGGCCGGCTGGCCCAGGGCAACGTCGTGCGCAACCCCCGACGCACCGCCTCCACGGCGGGCGCGCTGGTCATCGGCATGGCGCTCGTCGGCGCGGTGTCGGTCATCGCGGCCACCGGGCAGGCGTCGCTGGTGCGCGTCGTGGAGAGCTCGACCAACGCCGACCTCGTGCTGCGGTCCGCCACGTCCGTGATCCCCGGCGGCGCCATCACCGACGTCGAGGGGCTCCCGGAGGTCGGGCGGGCCGACGCGCTCGCGTACACCCTCGGCGCCGTGTCGCCGGACCCGGGCGAGTCCCCGGGGGAGGGCGACGGCGGCGGCATCATCGGCGTCGGACCCGGGGTCCTCGGGGAGTCGCTCGTCGTCGACGTCCTGGAGGGCGACGTCCACGACATGGACGCGACGCACGCGGTCGTCAACCAGCGCATGGCCGGCGAGGGCTGGTCGGTCGGCGACGAGATCACCCTGGTCACCGAGGCGGGCGAGCAGACGCTGGACGTGGCCGCGGTCATCGAGTCCCCGGTGCTCGGCGGTGTCGCGATCGTCCCGCAGGCCGTGCTCGACGAGCTCGCACCCGGTGCGGCGCAGGTGACGGACACGGTGTTCGTCGACGCGGCGTCCGGGGTGACGCCCGACGCGCTGCGGGCCGCGGTCACGGACGCCGTCTCGCCCTACGTCGTGGTGTCCGTGCAGGACCGGGACGAGTTCGTCGACCAGACGGCCGCGCAGGTCGACCAGGTGCTGGTGATCCTCTACGCGCTGCTGGGGCTGTCCCTGGTGATCGCGGTGCTCGGCATCGTCAACACGCTCGCGCTGTCGGTCATCGAGCGCACCCGGGAGATCGGGCTGCTGCGGGCCGTGGGCCTGGGACGGCTGCAGCTCGCGGGCGTGGTCACGGTCGAGTCGGTGCTGACGGCGGTGTTCGGCACGGTCGTCGGGCTGGTGGTCGGGGTGGGCCTGGCGTCCGTCCTGCCGCGGGTGTACGCCGAGGAGGGGCTGGACCAGCTCGCCGTCCCGTGGGGCGGGCTGGCGCTCATGATGGTGCTCGCGCTGGTCGTGGGCGTGCTGGCCGCGGTGTGGCCCGGCGCCCGCGCCGCCCGGCTGCGGGTGCTGGACGCGATCGCGACGCCGGACTGACGGCGCGGCAGACGGGAGTGGACGTGGAGCAGGGGAGCACCCCGGCGGCGGGATCCCGCCGCCGGGGCCGGGTGGCACTGGTGATCGGCTGCGTCGTCGCGGTCGTCCTCGTCACCGGGGTCTGGGGGCTGCGCACCTACGGCCCCGCGCTCGGCATCTACCTCACGCCGCCGTCACCGCGGACGTACGCGGACGTGGCGCTGCGGCACCTGGACGCAGGGCTCCGGGCGAGCGGGCCGCAGTGGGACGACGCGCGCGCCGAGGTGACCCGCGCGGCCGCGGCCGCCGACTCGACCGCCGACGTCCACGACGCGCTGCGCGAGGCGACCCTGGCCGCCGGTGGCCCGCACTCCTTCTTCCTCACGCCGCAGGAGACGCGCGACGTCGACGCGCAGGCGTCGCAGACGTTCCGGGAGCCGACCGTCACGACGACCGACGGCGTCACCACGGTCACGGTGCCCGCGTTCGGGAGCGTGTCGAGCGACCTGCGTGACCGGTACGCGCGCGCCGCGGCCGACGGGATCGCGGCGGCGGCGGCCGGCACCTGCGGGTGGGTCGTCGACCTGCGCGGCAACACGGGTGGCGACATGCACCCGATGCTCGCGGGGGTGTCGGCGCTGCTGCCGGACGGCACGGCGTTCGAGCTGGTCGAACGCGATGGCGAGGCCACGGCCGTGACCGTCCGGTCCGACGGGGTCGAGATGGCCGGTCAGGTGACGAGCGTGGGGCCGCGCACCAAGGTCACCGGGACGCCGGTGGCGGTCCTGCAGGACGGGCTCACGGGGTCCAGCGGTGAGGCCGTCCTCACCGCGTTCCGCGGGCTCGACGGCGTGACGTCGTTCGGGCAGCCGAGCGTCGGCCACACCTCGGGCAACGTGCCGCACCGGCTGTACGACGGGGCGCTCCTGGTCGTCACCGTCTCCCGGTACGTCGACCGTGACGGCACCGACCTCGGCGAGCGGCCGGTCGAGGCGGACCACGACCTCCGGCCCGACCGCGCCGACGAGGCGGCGCGGTCGTGGCTGGCGCAGCAGGGGTGCGGGGAGGGCTAGGTGTAGGCCGTCACGGGCGTCATGTCGGCAGCCCAGCAACCCGCTGCCACCGGCGGGCGCGTCGGCCCGAGGGCTTGTGCGAGGTCAGGTGCCACGCATGGCAGATCGAACACCAGTGGACGCCGGAGGGTACGGTGCTACCGCGCTGCTCCTGTCGCAGAGTGATCTGGCGAAGTGCACGCGCTGCCGCCCGCGGGCTCGCGTAGGGAATCTTGGGGCAGGCCGACATGAGGTGAACCTTCATGTTGAGGGTGCGCGCGGAGCTGATGTCTCCGTCCGCACCTGGGCCTGCCTCATATGCGCGGCGCCGGTGAGTGGCTGAATGCCTCGACCCCCCGAATGTACCTCGGCTGCCCGCTGCGCGGGAAGGCCGGAGGATATCTTCCCCACGGGTCACCGGCCCGGGTCATGCCTCGCAAGTGGGCCATTTGCATTTCGCCCTCGCGCGACAACTCTGCTCGTCGGTACCGTGCCTCCCATGGCGGCCGCCCCACCGAACTGGTACCCCGACGCGCGCGACCCCTCGCTACTGCGATGGTGGGACGGTCAGCAGTGGACACAGCACGTCCAGCCCGCGCAGCAGCCCTCCAGACCAAGCGCCGATCGAGCATCGGCTCAGCTGCAGCACCAGGAGCGCATCGACGCGCTCGAGCCCACACGTCGCAAGATCGGTCTGTTCGGCGCACGCGGGGCCGCGAAGGACCTTGCCGCCGAGAACGACCAACTGCGGGCGGCACTGCGTGAAGCGGGCACCCTCGATCTCGCAGAACTTCAGGTGCGCACGACCAGGGCCCGCGGCGAGCTCGCCGGAGTGACCGCCGAGGTCCTCGCCGCCCGCCAGGAGCTCGACTCCTTGCGTGGGCAGACGATCGATGTGCGCAACGCCATCGACGTCTCCGAGTTCGGACTGTACGACTTCGAGCACCCTGCCGAGGAGTCTGCTCGCCTGGCCGCTGAGCTCTCCACCATCCGCGTCGAGATCCGCAACTGCGTGACTGCCAAGCGTGCGACGACGGCCATCTCGAACTTCACGTTCAACAACTCGGTCGCCAAGGGTCGCGCGTTCGTCAACGACATGTCGAAGATGCTGCTTGCGGCGTACAACGCCGAGGCTGAGAACGCGATCAAGTCTGTCCGTGCCGGTGGCCTGTCCACTGCTCAGGCTCGCTTGGACAAGGCCGCTGACCGTGTCGCGAAGAACGGCAAGATGATTAGTCTCGCGATCACCGGGGAGTACCACAGGCTGAGGACGCGTGAACTGCAGCTCGCGGTCCGGCACCTCGAGGCGGTGAAGGCCGCTAAGGAGGCCGAGAAACTGCACCGTGAAGAGCTCCGCGAGGCCAAGCGCGCCGAGGACGAGCTGCGTCGCGAGCGCGAGAAGCTGGACAAGGAACGCGAGCACTACGCGAACGCGCTGGCCGCGCTGGAAGCGCGCGGAGACGAAGCCGGCGCTGCGGAGCTGCGCGCGAAGCTGGAGGAGATCGACCGGTCGATCGCCGACGTCGACTACCGCGCGGCCAACGTCCGCGCCGGCTACGTCTACGTGATCTCGAACGTCGGGTCGATGGGTGAGCGTGTCGTGAAGATCGGCATGACCCGCCGCCTCGACCCGATGGACCGGGTGCGGGAACTGTCTGATGCGTCTGTCCCGTTCAACTTCGACGTCCACGCGCTGTTCTTCTCGGAGGACGCCTTCGGGATCGAGGCGATGCTGCACCGGCACTTCGCTGACCGTCGGGTGAACCGGGTGAACCTGCGTCGGGAGTTCTTCTACGCGTCACCGGGGGAGGTCCTCGATGCTCTGCGGGAGCATCGGATCGCGGTGGTCGAGTACCGCACGGACGCGGACGCGCCGGAGTTCCGAGCATCTCAGGCCATCCGTAGCGCGCCGGCTGCAGTCGACGGCGCTGGGGGTCCGGGACGCTGATCGACGGGTCGTGGTGCGTTCTGGCGGCGCCCACTGACAGCCGAGGGTCCGACGCCCTCCGTAGCGAGCTCCGGCACACGACGGGCCGTGCCAGGGACCGCGTTCACAGCCTCACGACGAACTGCAGCTGTGCAGGCCTAAGCCGAGGCCGTCACCAGGTGGTCCGGGCAGGGGGCGTAGTGGTCGGGGGCCACCGTGAGCTCGCCCCGCCCGCCCGTCAGCGAGCGCAGGTCGAGCACGTAGCGGCTGAGCTCGGCCTCCGGGACGGTCGCCTCGATGACGACGTCGCCGCCGTCGAGCGACACGGTGTCCGTGATGCGCCCGCGGCGGGCCGCCAGGTCGCTCATGACGTCGCCCTGCGCGGACTGCGGGACGGTCAGGCGCACGCGGCACACCGGCTCGAGCACCACGGTGCCCGCGGTCGTCAGCGCCTCGCGCAGCCCGCCGGCCGCCGCGGTGCGGAACGCCATGTCGGACGAGTCCACCGAGTGCGCCTTGCCGTCGACGGCCTCGACGCGCAGGTCCACGACCGGGTAGCCGTGCGGTCCTCCCGCGGCCATCGCCTCGCGCACGCCCCGCTCGACCGCCGGCAGGTAGGAGCGCGGGATCGCGCCGCCGACGATCGAGTCGACGAACTCAAGGCCGGACCCCGCGGGCAGCGGCGAGACCCGCAGCTGCACCACCGCGTACTGCCCGTGGCCGCCGGACTGCTTCTTCACCTTGCCCTCGGCCTCGACGGGCCGGGCGATGGTCTCGCGGTACCCCACGGGCACCGGGGACGTGGTGACGTGCACGCCGAACACCCGCGCGAGCCGTTCCAGCGCGACCGTCAGGTGGGTGTCGCCCAGCCCGCGCAGCACCGTGCGGTCGCCCGTGCGGTCGACGGTGAGCGTCGGGTCCTCGGCGGCGAGCCGCGCCAGCGCCGCCGAGAGCCGGTCGTCGTCGGACTGCGTGACGGGGTCGAGCGCGAGGGCGTAGACGCCGGGACGCCGGCGCAGCGGGGGCGCCGTGAGCTGCACGCCCGGCGAGCCCTTGGCCGCCAGCAGCGAGCCCGTGGGCGTACCGGCGAGCTTGGCGACCGCGCCGACCTGCCCGGCCACGACCTCGTCGACGGGCAGGTGCTCCTTGCCGCGCAGCAGGAACAGCCCGGGCAGGCGCTCCTCGGTGCGGGTGGAGGTGTTGACGAGCCGGTCGCCGGACCGGACGGTGCCCGACAGGACGCGGAACACGGTGACCTGCCCGACGAACGGGTCCGCGACGGTCCGGAACGCGTGCAGCAGCGTGGGACCGGCGGGGTCGGGCTCCACCTGCACCTCGACGTCGCCCGCGAGCACGGTCCGTGCGCGTCCGGCCCCGCCGGGGCAGAGCAGGCACAGCAGGTCCGCCAGCCGGTCGACGCCGACGCCGGTGGTCCCCGAGGCGACCATCACCGGCACGGCCTCGCCCGCGCAGACCTCCTGCGCGAGGGTCCGCCCGAGGTCGGCCGCGGACG